>NZ_LPVS01000077.1:0-81088 GCF_014843905.1 Mesorhizobium silamurunense
CCCAACAGCAGATCCACGCGCGCAACACCACCGGTTTTGCCCCGGTTACGGGCGACATCCATTAACTCATTGTTTTTATACAGGTCGCCCCAAAACGGAGGCAGCTTCGAGGCGAGCCTCAGAAAACCGGAGCGGCCGCCGCAGGACGATCGACGGTTCGGGTCGGCATGCTCGGCACTGGCCGACGGTCCGCAGGGATCAGTTTGCGAGCCACGACGTAAATCGCAAACACGACGATGGCGGCGACATAGCCGTCAATTGCATAGTGCCACGCCAGATAGACCGAACTGACCGCAACAACGGCCACGTAGAGCAAAGCGAAGGCGCCGAGCGGGCGGCTGTATTCGCGCACGAACAATGCGTTGAGCATCGCAAGGCCGACGTGAACACTGGGGAACGCCGAGATACCTGTGGCAAAACCAGTCCGCTTGGCCTCATACAGCGACCATAGATATTGCTGATAAGCGGCAGCGGAGTTGCTTGACGCAGCCCCGCGGGCGAGGAATGCAAGCTGTTCGCCAAACCGCGCCGTGTCCCCCGTGACCGCGCCGTAAAATGCCGGACCTGCCGACAGGAACAGCGCCGCCAGGATGTTGCCGACGAGAATCCAGACTGCCATAAAGCAGGCGAGATAGCGCGTTCGGACCGATGCCACCATTGGCGATGTCGCGACGAAGAACAAGGCGCCGAAATTCAGTAGAAACCAGAAGACGTTGTAGTTCCACTCTACTATGTCTCGCACCCGATCGCTTTCGGCCACGGAGTAGAGCCAGCGCCATGGATCGGTGCCAAAATGGAGGAAAGCATCGATGTTGGCCTGCACGACATCGAATCGAAAACCGCCTTGCCAGACCGACATCCCGTTTTTCACGGACGTGAAGTTGCCTTGAAAGATCATGAGCGCCATGAGAAGGCACAATCCCGATAGCGAGTATGCCAAACGCTCGGTGGAAAACACTCGTTTCGCAACCACGCGCCGCCGGGAATTGAAACGATGTATAATGAAAATTGTGTCGGCAAGAATGGCTATTGTGGGCAATACGAAGCCGTTGAGAGAAATCCAGGACCCGAAATATATCGAGAACGCGAGGCGGTCGGCGGCGCCTATCGCGTTCAGAAAGATCAGCCCAGCCAAAACATAGATGACGATGGCCAGATAGAGGCCCGAATCCCTGCGAACGAGTTGGGCTGCCTCCCTGACGATCGCCCACAGGCAGCGGAGGACCGAATAGCTTTCCGTCATTGCCTTACCCCAGGCTGCAATAGCTGACTGTCTTTATGAGAGAAAGTTATAGATTTGGTTAGCTTGCGGGCGCCGTCACCCGCCGCAGCGTCAGATTGATACGGCCGCCATTCTTCAGCAGCGCCGAGGTCGCGGGGTAGATGCGGTCGACGCCGTGGAAACAGAGACGCCCCTCGCCGCCGAGCACGACGACATCGCCGCTCTTCAGCCTGAACGACTTCGTGCCGCCTTCGCGCGTGGTCTGGCCGACCCGGAACAGGCAGTCGTCGCCCAGCGACACCGAAACGACGGGCGCGGCGAAATCCTGCTCGTCGCGGTCCTGGTGCAGGCCCATCTTGGCGTCCGCCGAATAGAAATTGACGAGGCAGGCCTCCGGCGGATGCGGATAGGCCGACACCTCGCGCCATACGTTTAGCAAGGCTTCGGGGATCGGCGGCCATGGCTCACCCGTCACCGGATGCGTCGGCTGGTAGCGATAGCCGCGCTCGCGGTCCGTCACCCAGCCGAGCGTGCCGCAATTGGTCATGCGCACGCTCATCTCCTTGCCGGTGCGCGGCATGGCCGGCACGTAAAGCGGCGCGGCCTGCACGACGCGCCTGATCTCCTCGACCAGCGCTTCCTGCGCCGCGCGCGGCAGATAGCCCGGCATGTGGCGAACGCCCTTGGGCAGAACGAGCATGGGATTCGATCCGATCAATTCGTCCGAGCATGCCACCGATGGAGCGGCTTCGCGACCCGAAAGCGGCCGCCGATCGGAACTCGGGCCTCAGTCGTTCTCCACCCGTCCGCGCAGCTTCTTCACCGTCGCGCGCCCGGCCTTGGTCTTGAGGCGACGCTCGACGGCGCCCTTCGAAGGCTTCGTCTTCTTGCGCGGCGGCGGCGGCGGCTCGGCCGCCTTGGCGACCAGTGTCGTCAGCCGTGCCCGCGCGTCGGCGCGATTCTGCTCCTGGGTGCGGAAACGCCCGGCTTCGATGACGATGACGCCATCCTTGGTGGCACGCTGGCCGGCAAGCCTGATGGCTCGCTCCCGCACCCGCTCCGACAGGCCCGACGCATTCGCGGCGTCGAAGCGCAACTGCACCGCGGTCGCCACCTTGTTGACGTTCTGGCCCCCCGGACCGGAAGAGCGGATGAAATCCTCGTGCAGGTCGCCCGGATGGATGACCGCGTCGCTGGCGATGATGATCCTGTCGTCGGCACTCATGCGCGCAGTCATGGCGCGGCGGCGGGAAAAAGAAAAGGCCCGGCAGAAGTCGGGCCCCGAAGGAAAGGATGCAAGGAGCGGCTATTCGGCCGCCTCCTGCAGACGGGGCGCAGCGCCCATGATGGTCGCGTCGACATGCTTCTCGAACTTCTCGAAGTTGACCGCGAACATGCCGACCAGCTTCGCGGCCTGACGGTCGTAGGCCGGCTTGTCGGCCCAGGTCGAGCGCGGATCGAGGATTGCGCCGTCGACGCCCGGAACCGCTACCGGCACCTCGAAGCCGAAATTGGCGTCGGTGCGGAATTCGGCGGCGTTGAGCGAGCCATCGAGCGCAGCACCCAGCAGGGCGCGCGTCACCTTGATCGGCATGCGGCGGCCGGTGCCGTAGGCGCCGCCGGTCCAGCCAGTATTGACCAGCCAGCAATCGACGCCGTGGCCGGCGATCAGCTCGCGCAGCAGATTGCCGTATTCGGACGGATGGCGCGGCATGAACGGGGCACCGAAGCAGGTCGAGAACGTCGCTTCGGGCTCGGTGACGCCCTTTTCCGTCCCGGCGACCTTGGCGGTGTAGCCGGAGAGGAAGTGATACATCGCCTGCGCCGGCGTCAGTCTGGCGATCGGCGGCATGACGCCGAAGGCATCGGCCGTCAGCATGATGATGTTCTTCGGATGGCCGGCGCGGCCGGTCCTCGAGGCATTGGGAATGTAATCCAGCGGATAGGCGCAGCGGGTGTTTTCGGTGAGGCTGCCGTCGTCGAAATCCGGCACGCGGCCAGCGTCCAGAACCACATTCTCCAGCACCGTGCCGAAGCGCTGCGTGGTGGCGAAGATCTCTGGTTCCGCCTCGGCCGAGAGCCTGATGGTCTTGGCGTAGCAGCCGCCCTCGAAGTTGAAGATGCCGCGCGGACCCCAGCCGTGCTCGTCGTCGCCGATCAGCGTGCGCGACGGGTCGGCCGACAGCGTCGTCTTGCCGGTTCCGGACAGGCCGAAGAAGACGGCCGCGTCGCCGCCGGGCCCCTCATTGGCCGAGCAATGCATCGGCATCACGCACTTCTCAGGCAGCAGGTAGTTCAGCATGGTGAACACCGACTTCTTCATCTCGCCGGCATACGACGTGCCGCCGATCAGCACGATCTTGCGGGTCAGATCGACCGCGATCACCGTCTCGGCGCGGGTGCCGTGACGGGCGGGATCGGCGCGGAAGGACGGCAGGTCGATGATCGTCATCTGCGGCAGGAAGCGGTCGAGTTCCGAAGCTTCCGGGCGGATCAGAAGATTGCGGATGAACAGCGAATGCCAGGCGAATTCGGTGACGACCCGAACCGGCAGCCGGAACTCGGTGTCGGCGCCGCCGACGAGGTCCTGCACGTAGAGATCCTTAGCCGCAGCATGGGCGCGGAAATCGGCATGGAGCGCCTCGAACTGCGCCGGCGAGATCGCCTTGTTGTTGTCCCACCAGACGTGCGGCCCGGTGCTGTCGTCGCGCACGACGAACTTGTCCTTCGGTGAGCGGCCGGTGTGCTGGCCGGTCTCGGCAACCAGCGCGCCCTGCGCCGTCAATTTCGCCTCGCCGCGGCGGATCGCTTCCTCATAGAGCTCGGCGGCGCCGAAATTATATCGCACCGTGCCCGTGGTCTTCAGGCCGATCGCGTCAATGGCGCAGTCGGGGTTGCGTTTGCCGGCTTCCGACATCAAGTTTCCTCTCTGGATTTTGGCCGCGTCTGACCGGTGAATTGCCGGAACGCGCAAGGGGCTAGATAGGTTCAGAACCAGAAAAGGCGAATGATATCAAATCATTAATCGATTTAAAAAATTTGAAAGTTGTTTAAATCGTTTATATGTGCAAAAAATCACAGAGGTTGCCCAAAGGATTGGCAGGCTTCGTTCGTCCAATCCCGTTACGGGTGCGATCGTGTGTAGCGGCAGGCCGCCCGTGACTTCGGACAGGGCCCGTGCCACATTTTGTACCCAATTTGTCCTGCAAAAGCCCTTTCTCGACGACAGAAGGGACAGCTCATGAGGGAGCCGCTTGAAATGGCAACAATCGCGCTTGTCGACGACGACCGCAATATTTTGACTTCGGTGTCGATCGCGCTCGAATCCGAGGGCTACCGCGTCGAAACCTACACCGACGGCGCGTCGGCGCTGGAAGGCCTGGCGGCGCGGCCGCCGAACCTCGCCATCCTCGACATCAAGATGCCGCGCATGGACGGCATGGAGCTGTTGCGCCGGATGCGGCAGAAATCCGATCTGCCGGTGATCTTCCTGACTTCGAAGGACGACGAGATCGACGAATTGTTCGGCCTCAAGATGGGCGCCGACGACTTCATCCGCAAACCGTTCTCGCAGCGCTTGCTTGTCGAGCGGGTACGCGCGGTGCTGCGCCGCACCAGCGCCCGCGAGGCGGCCGCCAAGGCGCCCAGCCAGCAGGCGCGCTCGCTCGAGCGCGGCCAGTTGGTGATGGACCAGGAGCGGCACACCTGCACCTGGAAGGGCGAGCCGGTGACGCTGACGGTGACCGAGTTTCTGATCCTGCATTCGCTGGCGCAGCGCCCCGGCGTGGTAAAAAGCCGTGATGCGCTGATGGATTCGGCCTATGATGAGCAGGTCTATGTCGACGACCGCACCATCGACAGCCACATCAAGCGGCTGCGCAAGAAGTTCAAGGCCGTCGACGACGACTTCGAGATGATCGAGACCCTTTACGGAGTCGGGTACCGGTTCCGCGAAGCATGAGATTGTGAATGGTGAATGGTAAAATGGTGCGAGCGGGCCACTTCATGACATGGGCTCCATCTCAAGCGCTCATTTTCCATTCGCCATTTACCATTCACCATTCACTAGGGACTGCTAGTCGATGGCAGTTGAGATAGAGCGAGGCAGGCGGGCGGGCGCGGCGAAGCGCCCGTCGCGGATCGTGCCCGCATTCCTGTCGAAGATCACCGTGCCGATGCGCCGGTTTCTCGGCCACCACATCTTCTCCAGCCTGACGCGGCGCATCCTGTTCCTCAACCTGGCCGGCCTTGCCGTGCTGGTCACCGGCATTCTCTACCTCAACACCTTCCGCGACGGGCTGATCGACGCCCGGGTCGAAAGCCTGATGACGCAAGGCGAAATCATTGCCGGCGCCATCGCGGCCTCGGCGACGGTCGAGACCGACTCGATCAGCATCGATCCGGAAAAGCTGCTCGAGCTGCAGGCCGGCGAAAGCCTGGGGCCGGGTTCCGACCAGCTCGACAACCTCGACTTCCCGATCAATCCCGAACGCGTGGCGCCGGTGCTGAGAAGGCTGATCTCGCCGACCCGCACACGCGCGCGCATCTATGATCGCGACGCGAACCTTCTGCTCGATTCGCGGCATCTCTATTCGCGCGGCCAGATCCTGCGCTACGACCTGCCGCCTGTCGACGACGAGCAGCCGGACCTTTTGGAGCGCGTCGAGAAATTCGTCTTCGACTTCTTCCGCAACAAGGACCTGCCCGTCTATCACGAGCAGCCCGGCGGCAACGGCGCGGCCTTCCCCGAAGTGGTCAAGGCGCTGACCGGCGGCCCCTCGACCATCGTTCGGGTGAGCGAGCAGGGCGAGCAGATCGTCTCGGTCGCGGTGCCGATCCAGCGCTTCCGCGCCGTGCTCGGCGTCTTGATGCTGTCCACCGAGGGCGGCGACATCGACAAGATCGTCGCGGCCGAGCGCAAGGCGATCCTGCGCGTGTTCGGCATCGCGGCGCTCGTCACCGCGATCCTCTCGCTGCTGCTGGCCTCCACCATCGCCAATCCGCTGCGGCGGCTTTCCGCCGCAGCCGTGCGGGTGCGGCGCGGCGTCAAGAACCGCGAGGAGATCCCGGACTTCTCCGACCGCCAGGACGAGATCGGCAACCTGTCGATCGCGGTGCGCGACATGACAAACGCGCTCTATGCGCGCATCGAGGCGATCGAAAGCTTTGCCGCCGACGTCTCGCACGAGCTCAAGAACCCGCTGACCTCGCTGCGCAGCGCGGTCGAAACACTGCCGCTGGCCAAGAACGACATCTCACGCGCGCGTCTGATGGAGATCATCCAGCATGACGTGAAGCGGCTCGACCGGCTGATCACCGACATTTCCGATGCGTCGCGCCTCGACGCCGAATTGGCGCGCGAGGATGCCTCAACGGTCGACCTGAAGAAGTTCATCACCGATCTCGTCGCGGTCTCGCGCGAGACGACGCGCAACAAGAAGACGGTCGAGATCGAGCTCAAGGTCGCCAAGCTGCCGCAAGGCGTCAAAGGCTATGTCGTCGTCGGTCATGATCTCAGGATCGGCCAGGTCATCACCAACCTGATCGAGAACGCGCGTTCCTTCGTTCCCGAGGAGCACGGCCACATCACCATCTCGCTGGCGCGCGCCGGCAAGTTCAACATCGTCACCGTCGACGACAACGGTCCGGGCATCAGGGCCGAAAAGATCGACCGCATTTTCGAGCGCTTCTACACGGACCGGCCCGCTGGCGAGGCCTTTGGCCAGAATTCCGGCCTTGGCCTGTCGATCAGCCGCCAGATCGTCGAAGCGCATGGCGGCACGCTGACGGCGGAAAACATCCCCGGCACCAAGCCCGGCGAGATCAAGGGCGCGCGTTTCGTGGTGACGCTGCCGGCCGAAGGCTGATGTCCGGTCCCAGACACGATACCAAGACACAGTCATGTCCGATCCTGCGGTGAAGCCTGAAAACATCCATGGTACGGCGATCCTCGTCGGCGAGCGCGGCGTCCTCATCACCGGACCGTCCGGCGCCGGCAAGACGACGCTGGCGCTGACGCTCATCGACCATTGCCGGATCCGGGGCCTGTTTTCGCGGCTGATCGGCGACGACAGGCTGCTTGCCGCCGCGCATGGCGGGCGGCTGGTCTGCCGCGCGCCGGCCACCATCGCCGGTCTCGCCGAAGTGCCGGGCTTCATGCCGCGCCCGCTGCCGTTCGAGCCGGGCGGCGTGATCGATCTCCATGTCCGGCTGGTTCCGAAACCGGAGATGGCCCGTTTTCAGGAAGAGATCCGCGAGCCGGTCGCGGGCTGCCCGGTGCCGCGCATCGATCTTGCCGAGCGCAATGCCGCCACGGCCCTGCCGGCCGTGATGGCGCGGCTGTCGATACCGCCTTTTTCATGATCCGGTCCGGGTTTTTTGCTGCAATGCGTCAAAATGGCCCGGGCCGTCGCAATTTTGGGCTTGTCAACCGGCCGTGCGTCGACAAGATAGCGCTCCCGCCGCCTGGAATGGCTGGCGAACATAAAATACGCCTGTGAAGCGGCGATGACGGGAGCCACCAAAGAATGATCGGACTCGTGCTCGTGACGCACGGTCAACTCGCCACCGAGTTCCGGCATGCCGTAGAACATGTGGTGGGGCCACAGGACAATTTCGAAACGGTCGCGATCGGCGCCGACGACGACATGGAGAAGCGCCGGGCCGACATCGTCGACGCGGTGGCGCGCGTCGACACCGGGGCCGGCGTCATCGTGCTTACCGACATGTTCGGCGGCACGCCTTCCAACCTCGCCATCTCGGTGATGGACTCGGGCCGCACCGAGGTCATCGCCGGCATGAACCTGCCGATGCTGATCAAGCTCTCCTCGGTGCGCAAGGGCGACAACATGGCCGCCGCGCTCGACGAGGCGCAGGCCGCAGGACGCAAATACATCAACGTCGCCAGCCAGCTTCTGAGCAGCAAATGAACGCCCATGCGCCGGAAAGGGACGAGGTGGTGCGAGAGTTCCCGATCGTCAACCAGCGCGGCCTGCATGCCCGCGCTTCGGCCAAGTTCGTCCAGGTCGCCAGCGGCTTCGACGCCACCATCCATGTCGAGAAGGACGGCGTGAAGGTCGGCGGCACCTCGATCATGGGCCTGATGATGCTGGCGGCAAGCCCCGGCTATTCGATCCGCGTCACCGCGACCGGCCCGCAAGCCGGCCCGGCCATGGACGCGCTGGAGCAGCTGGTCGCCTCGCGCTTCGGCGAGGAAATCTGAAGCGCCGCGATCTCTGGAGCGTTCACCGTTTCACGGAAACGCCGACCGCTCTATCTCTTTGGTTTTGACGCAATTCCGGACGGAAAACCGTTACACACTTTTCCTGGAATTGCTCTAACGCGCATTGCCTCGAAGACATGCACGAATAAAGATTTCTTTATATCCCATTGTCGTTTGGCGACCGATCTGCTAGTCAGGCCGGCAATTCGCGCCCTCCATGCGCCGTCCCGGCGCCGGCGCGCTTTTGAAGACAATCACACCGGAGCACTGCCATGACGGGTAGCAAGGACTATGTGGTCGCCGACATCTCGCTTGCCGGCTGGGGCCGCAAGGAGATCGAAATCGCCGAAACCGAAATGCCGGGCCTGATGGCCTGCCGCGAGGAATTCGGCGACAAGAAGCCGCTCAAGGGCGCGCGCATCACCGGCTCGCTGCATATGACGATCCAGACGGCGGTGTTGATCGAGACCCTGAAGGCGCTGGGCGCCGATATCCGCTGGGCCTCCTGCAACATCTTCTCGACGCAGGATCATGCCGCTGCGGCGATCGCCGAAGCCGGCATTCCGGTGTTCGCCATCAAGGGCGAGTCGCTGGAGGATTATTGGGACTACACCGACCGGATCTTCCAGTGGGCCGATGGCGGCACCTCCAACATGATCCTCGACGACGGCGGCGACGCTACCATGTATATTCTGCTCGGCGCCCGCGCCGAGGCGGGCGAGGACGTGCTGTCCAATCCCGGCAGTGAAGAGGAAGAGATCCTGTTCGCGCAGATCAAGAAGCGCATGAAGGCCTCGCCGGGCTTCTTCAGCAAACAGAAGGAAGCGATCCGCGGCGTCACCGAGGAGACGACGACCGGCGTCAACCGGCTCTACCAGCTGCAGAAGAAGGGCCTGCTGCCCTTCCCGGCGATCAACGTCAACGACTCCGTCACCAAGTCGAAGTTCGACAACAAATACGGCTGCAAGGAATCGCTGGTCGACGGCATCCGCCGCGGCACCGACACCATGATGGCCGGCAAGGTCGCGGTGGTCTGCGGCTACGGCGACGTCGGCAAGGGCTCGTCGGCCTCGCTGCGCGGCGCCGGCGCCCGCGTCAAGGTGACCGAGGTCGACCCGATCTGCGCGCTGCAGGCGGCGATGGACGGCTTCGAAGTGGTCACGCTGGAAGACGCAGCCCCAACCGCCGACATCGTCATCACGACCACCGGCAACAAGGACGTCGTCACGCTCGACCATATGCGGGCGATGAAGGACATGGTGATCGTCGGCAACATCGGCCACTTCGACAACGAGATCCAGGTGGCGGCTTTGCGCAACCTGAAATGGACCAACGTCAAGCCGCAGGTCGACCTCATCACCTTCCCGGACGGCAAGCGGATGATCCTTCTGTCCGAAGGCCGCCTGCTCAACCTCGGCAACGCCACCGGTCATCCGAGCTTCGTCATGTCGGCCTCGTTCACCAACCAGGTGCTGGCGCAGATCGAGCTTTTCACCAAGCACGGCCAGTACCAGAACCAGGTCTATGTGCTGCCCAAGCACCTCGACGAGAAGGTGGCGCGGCTGCATCTCGACAAGCTCGGCGCCAAGCTCACCGAGCTGTCCGGCGAACAGGCCGCCTATATCGGCGTGACGCCGCAGGGTCCGTACAAGCCGGAACACTACCGCTATTAACCAAAGCGAAGATTTCTACAACATATTGAAAGCCGGGCGTTGACTTTCCGCCCAGCTTATTTTTTGCGCCGGTGATTCTTCACGCCGATTCCAGCAGGCGCTATTGTTGTGATTCGCGGTCCGGGGATGTAAGGGCCGGGACGCATTCAGGGCGGTCTTGCATTCAAGCGGCGAAGAGGACCAAGACATGCCGGGGGATAACCCGCCACGCGCGGGAAAGGCCGTTTCCGGCGGCCACGAGGATTCGATCTCGGCCGGCTCCGCCGCGACGGGCGGCGGTCTGCCATGGCGCGCCTGCGCCCGCCTCGGGACGCTCCTTGCCGCTGCCGCGCTTACCGGCCCATTGCTTGGCCTTGCGGCGCGTGCCGACACCGGCATCGCACAGGCGTCGCCGGCGGTCGGCACGGTCGAGGTGATGCAGCTTGCCATGTTCGCCGGCGTCATGGGAGCGGCACTCGTCTCCGCCATCTTCCTGATCCGCGAGCGGGCACGGACGGCCTCGCAAAACGTCCAGCTCAGGGCGCGCATCGCCGACGTGAACGCGGCCCTGCAGCGCTCCGAAGCGCTGCTCAATTTGCGCGACCAGCGCGTCGTCGTGTGGAGTTCCGAGACCAAGAAGCCGGAACTGATCGGCAGCCTGCCGCTCGAAAGCGGCGCGCCGGACGAACGGTCGGCCTTCCTCGCCTTCGGCCGCTGGCTGATGCCGCGCTCCGCGGCGGCGCTGGAGAACGCCATCGCAGCGCTCCGCGACCAGGCGAAGGCTTTCGACCTGATCATCGAAACGCAGGCGGGCATGCCGCTCGAGGTGCATGGCCGCAAGAGCGCCATGCATGTGCTGGTCCGCTTCGTCTCGCTGTCGGAAACCCTGCGCAGCCAGGCCCGGCTGAAGATCGAGAACCAGCGGCTCAGCGCCGACTACGACACCATGCTCGGCCTGCTCGACGCGCTGAAGATGCCGACATGGCTGCGCGCGGCCGACGGGCGGCTGAAATGGGTCAACCGCGCCTATGCCGAGGCGGTGGAAGCGGAAGGCGCGGAGGCGGCCGTGCGCGAGGCCAAGGAGTTCCTTGGCGGACAGGCGCGCGAGCAGATCGCCGAGCAGCACAAGTCGCGCCCTGTCTTCGAGCAGACCTTGTCGACGGTGATCGAGGGCGATCGCCACATGTTCTCGGTCACCGACTTCGCCAGCGCCGACGGCTCGGCGGGGCTCGCCTGCGACATCAGCGCCATCGAGACGATCCGCGCCGAATATGAGCGCACCGTGCGCAGCCATGCCGACACGCTGGACCAGCTCAACACGGCTGTGGCGATCTTCGATACGGACGAAAACCTGCGCTTCTTCAACCAGGCATTCCAAAAATTGTGGGGCCTGGACGGCGGCTTCCTGCACAGCGCCCCCTCCAATGCGCTGCTGCTCGACCGGCTGCGCAGCGAAGGCAAGATCGCCGAGCAGCCGGAATGGCGGCGCTGGAAGGAGAACCTGCTCGGCGCCTATCGCGCCGTCGAATCACAGGAGCATTGGTGGCACCTGCCGGACGGCAAGACGATCCGCGTGGTGGCCAACCCGCAGCCCAAGGGCGGCGTCACTTGGGTGTTCGAGAACCTGACCGAGAAGATGGACCTCGAAAGCCGCTACCAGACCGCGGTGCGCGTGCAGGGCGAGACGCTGGACAACCTGGCGGAAGGCGTGGCGGTGTTCGGCCCTGACGGACGGCTTCGCCTGTCCAATCCCGCCTTCATCGCGCTGTGGGGGCTGACGCCGGACGCGATCAAGCCGAACGTGCATGTCTCGACGATCCGCGATCTTTGCGACCGGCGCGCTGCCGACAGTCCGTGGGGCGGCTTCGTCGCCGCCATCACCGGCTTCGACGACGAGCGCCGCGACCGCCACGGCCAGACCGAGCTCGTCAATGGCACGGTGCTGAGCTATGCGGTGATCCACCTGCCCAACGGGCAAGTGATGATGACCTTCGTCGACGTCACCGACACCGTCAATGTCGAACGGGCGCTGAAGGACAGGAACGAGGCGCTGGAGAAATCCGACCAGTTGAAGAACGAGTTCGTGCAGCATGTTTCCTACGAACTGCGCTCGCCGCTGACCAACATCATCGGCTTCACCGAGCTGTTGTCGCTGCCCACCACCGGACCGCTGACGCCGAAGCAGCGCGAATATGTCGAGCATGTCGGCTCGTCGTCCTCGGTGCTGCTCACCATCGTCAACGACATACTGGACCTGGCGACGGTTGACGCCGGCATCATGCAGCTCGACATTTCCGAGATGAGCATCGACAGGACGATCGCGGCGGCGGCCGAGCTGGTCGCCGACCGCCTGGAGGAGCACTCGATCAAGCTCCAGGTCGACGCCGCGGCAGCGCCAAAGAGCTTCCATGGCGACGAGATCCGTGTCCGCCAGATCCTCTACAATCTCCTGAGCAATGCCGCCAACTACGCGCCGGAGGCGAGCACGATCACGCTCACCTGCCGTCAGCTCGCGGGAGGGGTCGAATTCTCCGTCCATGACGACGGGCCCGGGATGCCGCCGGACGTGCTGGAATCGGTCTTCCGCCGCTTCGAGCCGCGCGCCAATGGCGGCCGCCGGCGCGGCGCCGGGTTGGGGCTGTCGATCGTCAAGAGCTTCGTCGAATTGCATGGCGGAACGGTGCGCATCGAGACCGGCATTGACAAAGGCACCACGGTCATCTGCACCTTCCCAGACACGCCTTCGGGCGGCATCCGCGAAGCGGCCGAGTAAACGCGCTTTGGCAGAGACGGTATTGGAACGTTTTCTCGCCGACGAGGCGGCGACGGCAAGGCTAGGCGAAGACTTTGCCATGGCGTTGCGGGCAGGCGACGCGATCGCGCTCAAAGGCGATCTCGGCGCCGGCAAGTCGACGCTGGCCCGTGCCCTGATCCGGACGCTTGCCGATGACAGCAACCTCGAAGTGCCGAGCCCGACTTTCACGCTGGTGCAGAGTTACGAGACGCGGATACCGGTCCATCATTTCGATCTCTACCGCCTGTCCTCGCCGGACGAGCTCGACGAGCTCGGCCTCGACGACGCGCTGGCGCAGGGCGCGGCGCTGATCGAATGGCCGGAACGGGCCGGGAACCAGCTGCCGGCAGATGCGCTCGAAGTCGAGCTTGCCGAGAAGGGCGAGGGCCGGTCGGCAAGAATCTCCGGACAGGGAACCGCGCTCGAGCGCGTCGCGCGCTCGCTGGCGATGCGCGATTTCCTGGCCTTGGCGGGCTGGGGGGAGGCGAGCCGCCGCCATTTCGTCGGCGATGCGTCCGCCCGCTCCTATGAGATCGTCTCGCTACCCGGCCAGGCGCCGCGCGTGCTGATGAACTCGCCCCGCCTCGTGCTCGGTCCGCCCGTGCGCGACGGCAAGCCCTATGCGGTAATCGCCCACACGGCCCAATCGGTCACCGCCTTCGCCGCCATCGACCGCGCGCTTCTTGCCGCCGGCGTCAGCGTGCCGGTGATCCATGCGCAAGACCTGGACCAGGGCTTTTTGCTGCTCGAACATCTCGGCTCGGAGGGATTTTTGGGCAGCGACGGTGAGCCCATCGCCGAACGCTACGAGGCAGCGGCGGAGCTGCTCGCCATGATGCATGGCAAGGCGTGGCCGAACCGCATGGAGGCCGCGCCGGGCGTGTTCCACGACGTGCCACCCTTCGATCGCGACGCCATGCTGATCGAGGCAGACCTTTTGGTCGACTGGTATGTGCCGTGGATTTCAGGCAAGCCGGCAAGCGATGCATTGCGGGCCGACTACCACAAGGAATGGAATGCCTTGCTCGACCGGCTCGAAGCCCGCGAATACACGCTGATGCTGCGCGACTTCCATTCGCCCAACATCATCTGGCGCGCAGAGCGTTCCGGCCTCGACCGGCTCGGCATCGTCGACGTGCAGGACGCGCTGATCGGGCCGGCTGCCTATGATGTCGCCTCGCTCGCCATGGATGCGCGCGTCACCGTCCCGCCCGAGATCGAGCGGCGAGCGGTCGAGGCCTACATGGCCGCACGGCGTGGCGCGGGCGCCTTCGACGACGCCGGTTTTGCCGAGGCCTATGCGATCATGGCGGCGCAACGCAATTCGAAGATCCTCGGCATCTTCGTGCGGCTCGAAAAGCGCGACGGCAAGCCTTACTATCTGAAACACCTGCCGCGCATCCGCGACTATCTGAGGCGGGCGCTGGCGCATCCGGCGCTTGGCGGCCTGAAGGAATTTTACATGGCCCACGGCCTCCTGGAGGAACGCTCGCCATGAAGCCGAAGACCGCGATGGTGCTTGCGGCCGGCCTCGGCAAGCGCATGCGGCCGATCACCGACACGATACCGAAGCCGCTGGTGAAGATCGCCGGCAAGACCTTGCTCGACTGGGGGCTGGACAGCCTGGAAGCGGCCGGCGTCACCAGGGCGATCGTCAACGTGCATTACCTGCCGGAGCAGATCATCGCCCATGTCGCCGCTCGCCGGGCGCCGACGATCGTCATTTCCGACGAGCGCGAGGCCCTGCTGGAATCGGCTGGCGGCATCGTCAAGGCGCTGCCGCTCCTGGGCAGCGAGCCCTTCTACATCATCAATGCCGATACCTTCTGGATCGACAGCGGTAAACCCAGCCTTGAGCGTCTTGCCCTTGCATGGGACGCTGCCAGAATGGATATTCTGCTGATGCTCACCGATCTCGACTCAGCGACCGGACACTGCGTCGGCACCGACTTCCTGGTGGCTTCGGACGGTGCGTTGCGGCGCTCGAAGGGCGATCCGGCCGGCCTCATCTATGCCGGTGCCGCAATCGTCCATCCGCGCATTTTCAAGGACGCGCCGACGGGTTCACATTCGCTCAATGTCTATTTCGACAAGGCGATCGCCGCCGGCCGCCTATTCGGGATGGCGATGAGAGGCCGCTGGATCACTGTCGGCACGCCGGACGCCATTCCGGCGGCCGAAGCGGCGGTTACCGGCGCGCTAGCGAAGGCGGTATGAGCGGCTCGCGCCGCGTCTTTTCCATCCCGCCCGGAGCGCCGTTCCTGCCGACGCTGGCGGAGGCGTTGCTCGACGGCCGCCTGATCCCGGGCTTCCGCTTCGACGGCGATCCGCTGGCGCTCGCCGACGCCACGATCTATGTGCCGACGCGGCGCGCGACGCGCGCGCTACGCGGCGCTTTCGTCGACATGCTCGGCAAGCGTTCAGCCATTCTCCCGACGGTGCGGCCGCTCGGCGAGTTCGACGAGGACGAGGCGGCCTTCGACGCCCAGGCGGCACCGGCAATCGATCTTGCGCCGCCGATCGCCGCACAGGAGCGGCTGCTGCTGCTCGCGCCTTTGGTGCGCGCCTGGAAGGAAAGCCTGCCGGCGCATGTCAGGGCTCGATTCAACGAGGAATTCGTGGTGCCGGCCTCGGCCGCCGATGCCATCTGGCTGGCGCGCGACCTCGCGCGGCTGATGGACGAGATCGAGACCGAGGGCACGGATTGGGCGAAGCTCGCAACGCTGGTCACCGGCAACCTCGCCGGCTGGTGGCAGGTGACGCTCGATTTCCTCGGCATCGTCACCGACAACTGGCCGCAGCTGCTTGAAGAACGCAATCGCTCCAATCCGGCCGCGCACCGCAGCGCGCTGATCCGGCTCGAGGCGGCGCGGCTGAAGCGCAATCCGCCGACCGGGCCGGTGATCGCCGCCGGTTCGACCGGCTCTATCCCCGCGACCGCCGAATTGCTTGCCGTGATCGCCGGGTTGCCTAACGGCGCCGTTATACTGCCAGGCCTCGACCGCGAGCTGGACGATGCGTCCTTCGCGGCTATTACGGCGCCCGGCGCGCGGCCGGCCACGCTCGGCCATCCGCAATACGGTCTCGCCAAGCTGATCGGCAGTATCGGCGTTCCACGCCGCGATATCGAGGAGATCGGCGCCGCCGCCCCGCATCTTGCGCTGCGCGCCGCTCTTGTCGGCGAGGCGCTGCGGCCGGCCGAGACCACCGAGTACTGGACAGAGACGCGGCCACGTTTCGCGGCAAATGACGTCGAACAGGCACTGGCTGGCATGACGCTGGTGGAAGCGGCCAACGAACGCGACGAAGCGGTGGCGATCGCGATCGCGCTCAAGCGCGCGGTTGAAGCGCCGGGAAAGCGCGCGGCGCTCGTCACCGGCGACCGCGCCTTGGCGCGGCGGGTTTCGGCCGAGCTGTTGCGCTTTGGAGTCGTCGCCGACGATTCCGGCGGCGCACCGCTAAGCAATACGCCGGCAGCAAGCCTGCTCCGGCTGGCGCTGAACACCGCGTTCCGGCCCGGCGATCCGGTAGGCTTGGTGTCACTGCTCAAGCATCCACTGCTTGGCCTCGGCCTCGAACGCCAGATCGTTCGCAAGGCGGCAGAATTGATCGAGCTGGTGGCACTGCGCGGAGGCACCGGTCGGCCGGATATCGCCTCGCTGGGTGAGCTTTTCGAGACGCGGCTCGCCGGCCTCGGCAGCGATAGCCGTCCGCCTTTCTGGTTCCCGCGCCTTACCGTGCGGGGTATCGAGCACGCGCGGGACGTGCTTGGCCGTCTTACCGATGCGCTGTCGCCGCTCACGACTATGCGCGGCGAGCAGGACGACGAAATCGCGACGCTGACGCGGGCGAGCGTCGTCGCGCTGGAAGGCCTTGGCCGCGCGGCCGACGGCAGCCTGACCGAACTCTATGCCGGCGACGCCGGCGAGAAGCTCGCCGAGCTGCTGCGCGGGCTGGTCGCCGCATCCTCGTCCTTCACTTTCGCGGCGAGCGAATGGCCGGATGTGATGGAGGCGCTGATCGCGCCGGAAACGGTCAAGCCGGCGCAGGGCACCGACCGCAACATCGCCATCTGGGGCGCGCTGGAGGCCCGGCTGCAGAGCGTCGACACGCTCGTCATCGGCGGGCTCAATGAAGGCGTGTGGCCGCGCAAGCCGGAGAGCGACCGCTTCATGTCGCGGCTGATGAAGACCGGCATCGACCTCGAGCCGCCGGAGCGGCGCATCGGCCTTGCGGCACATGATTTCCAGATGGCGATGGGCACCGAAACGGTGGTGCTGACGCGTTCGGCGCGATCCGGCGACGCGCCGGCCGTACCTTCGCGCTGGCTGCAGCGCATCCTCACCTTCATCGGCAAGGACCAGGCGACGGTACTTAGCCGGCGCGGCGACACGCTGCTTGGCTGGGCGCGGGCGCTCGACGCCGGCGAAAGGAAGGATTTCGCGGCGCGCCCGCTGCCGAAGCCGCCGCTGCACCTGCGGCCACAGCATTTCTCGGTCACCGAGATCGAGACGCTGCGCCGCGACCCCTATGCGATCTATGCCCGGCGTATTCTCGGCCTGATGCCGCTCGACCCGGTGATCCGCGATCCTGGTGCTGCCGAACGCGGCACGCTGTTCCACGAAATCCTGCACCTGTTCTCGCGGCGGGTGGAGGATCCCAGGGCGCCGGGCGCACTGGCGAGCCTCATCGAAGCCGGGCGCATCTGCTTTGCCGGTGCAGCGCTTCCGCCCGACATCGAGGCGGTGTGGTGGCCGCGCTTCGAAAGGCTCGCCGAAAACATCATCGAATGGGAGCATGGCCGCGCCGAAGCCGTCGCCAGGCGCCATGCCGAGGAGCGCGCTGAGAAGACGGTCGTGGGTCGCACCGGCGTCACGCTCTCCGGCTATGCCGACCGCGTCGACCTGCTCGCAGGCGGCATGGCCGATATCCTTGATTACAAGACCGGCTCCTCGCCCTCGAAGGCGCAAGCGCACACGCTGTTGTCGCCGCAGCTGGCGCTCGAAGGCGCGCTGCTCAGACGCGGCGCCTTCAAGGATCTCGGCATTTGCGAACCTTCGCAGCTTGCCTTCGTGCGGCTGAAGCCGAATGGCGAGGTGTTCGAGGAATCGATCCTCGAATACAACCGCAAGCCGAAAACCGCCAACGAGCTTGCCGAGGAAGCCTGGGCGCGGCTGGAGCGATTGCTCTTGCACTATGTCGACCCGCAGACGGGCTATCTGTCTCGCGCGCTGCCTTTCCGCGAGGGCGAGGCCGACGGCGATTATGACCATCTCGCCCGTGTGCTGGAATGGTCGGCGGGCGGCGCAAGCGAAGACGAGGCGGAAGGATGAAATATCCGATCCCCTCCGATACCGCCGCCAGTCAGGCGCGGGCTTCCGACCCGCAAAATTCCGCTTGGGTGTCGGCCAATGCCGGGTCCGGCAAGACTCATGTGCTGGCGCAGCGCGTCATCCGGCTTCTGCTCAACGGCACCGATCCATCGAAGATCCTGTGCCTGACCTATACGCGCGCCGCCGCCGCCAACATGTCGAACCGGGTCTTTTCCACCCTGTCGGAATGGACGGCCTTGCCCGATGCCGAGCTTGCGGTGAGGATCGCCACGCTCGACGGGCGCGGCGCCGACCGCGACACCATGCGGCGCGCACGCCGATTGTTCGCCGAGGCGCTTGAGACGCCGGGCGGCCTAAAAATCCAGACCATCCACGCCTTCTGCGAATCGGTGCTGCACCAGTTCCCGCTCGAAGCCAACATTCCTGCCCATTTCGAGATGCTCGATCCGCAGATGGAGGCCTCGCTGTTCGCGGATGCGCGCCGCGACATGATCTCGGGGGCGGGCGCCGGCGTCGAAGGCCTGGCGGAAGCCTTTGCCACGGTGCTGGAGCGCGGCGGCGAATTCGGGCTCGACATGCTGCTCTCCGAGATCGTCGGCAAGCGCGACGAGTTGCGCGGCTTCATCGCCAAGATCGGCAAGGACCGGGATTTCCGGCCGCTCTTCGCCGAATTCGGTTTCAGGCCCGGTCAGACGGCCGAGGGCATCGCCGCTTCGGTATGGCCGCTGCCGGGCTTTGCGTCCGGTGAGTTCAACGAATTCGCGCGCGCCGCTGAAGCCGCCGAGGCGCGGCAGGTGCTGAACAATGTTCTGCCCTATGCGCGAGGCGCCTTTGCCGAGGCCGATCCGATCCGACGGCTGCGGCTGCTCGCCAAGGCTTTCCTGCGATCCGATGGCGACCCTTACGATCCGCCGAAGATCTTCAAGAAGGCGCTGGTCGATCGGCTGCCGGACCTGCCGGTGCGTTATCTCGCGGCGGCCAAGGCGATCCTCGACGTGTCGGACCGGCTGGCGCTGTTCCGCATGCTCGAGGGTACGGCCGCCGCGCTCACCGTCGCCGGCTGGCTGATAGCGCGCTACGAGCAACTGAAGCGAAGCCGCGGCTTCCTCGACTTCAACGACCTGATCACCCGCACCGTCAGCCTGTTGTCGCGGCCTGATGCCGGCCCCTGGGTGCAGTTCAAGCTCGACCAGGGCATCGACCACATCCTGCTCGACGAGGCGCAGGACACCAGCCCCGACCAGTGGGAGGTGGTGAAGAAGCTGACGGAAGAGTTCTTTGCCGGGCTCGGCCAGCGCGAAGCGGTCAAGCGCACGGTATTCGCCGTCGGCGACGAGAAGCAGTCGATCTATTCCTTTCAAGGGGCGGCACCCGATTCCTTTGCCGAAAGCCGGCTTTTGTTTGCCGGGCGGGTGCGCGATGCGGAAGCCTCCTTCGCCGACCTGAAGCTCACCTGGTCGTTCCGCTCCAGCGACGACGTGCTTGCCGCCGTCGACCGCGTCTTTGCGGAGCCGGGCGTGCGGCGCGGCATCAGCCACGATCCCGATCCGCTCAGCCACAAGGCGATCCGCATCGATGCGCCGGGCTATGTCGAGGTGTGGCCTTCGATCGGCGCCGAAATGGTCGAGGAGCCGGACGACTGGACCTTGCCGGTCAACCACGCCAGCGCGCCCGCGCTGCGGGTGGCCGAGCATGTCGCCACGACCATCCAGAGCTGGTTGCGCAATGGCGAGATCATCGAAGGCAAGGGCCGGAAGCTGACGGCCGGCGACATTCTTGTCCTGGTGCGCAAGCGCGACCGCTTTGTGCACGCGCTGTCGCGAAGCCTCAAGAACCGGCAGATTCCGGTCGCCGGCGCCGACAGGCTGAGCCTGCCCGGCCATATCGCCGTGCAGGACCTGATCGCGCTCGGCCATTTTTTGATCCAGCCGGAGGACGACCTGTCCTTGGCCGCCGTGCTGCGCAGCCCGATCTTCGAGGTTTCCGAGGAGACCTTGCTGGCGCTCGCCGGCGAGAGACCGAAAGGCCAGTCGCTGATTGCCTCGCTGAGGCAGCATGCTGTCGGAGACGAAGCCCTGGTCGCTATCGTTGGCCGGCTCGACGCCTGGGCGAACGAGGTCGCCTTCAAGCCGGTGTTCGAGTTCTACGCCGCCGCGCTGGCGCGCGACGGCCTGCGCCGCAAGATGACGGCGCGGCTCGGGCCGGAAGCCGGCGACATTCTCGACGAATTCCTGAGTTTTTGTCTGGCCGAGGAGCGCGCCGGCCTCCCGGGACTGGAATCCTTCCTCTCGACGCTCGAAAACAGCGGCCCCGAGATCAAGCGCGAGATGGACCAGACCCGCGACGAGGTGCGCGTCATGACCGTGCATGCCGCCAAGGGCCTGGAAGCGCCGGTCGTTTTCCTGGTCGATGGCGGCTCGGCGCCGTTTAGCGACCAGCATCTGCCGCGGCTGATGGCCTTCGAAGGCTCGGGCGGTGAGTGGAAGGGCAAGGGCTATCTCTGGCGCTCGGCCAGCGACGTCGCCAACGGCGTTTCGCGGGCGGCTTCGGCGCGGGCGCGCGAGCTGGCCGACGACGAATACCGGCGGCTGCTCTATGTCGGCATGACGCGCGCCGAGGATCGGCTGATCGTCTGCGGCTATCACGGCAAGCGGGCGCCGAGCACCGGAACCTGGCATTCGATCGTCAGCCGGGCGCTGTTGGGTGAGCCCGAAAGCGCGGAGCGCCGGCACCCGGCAACGGCCGAGGTGGCCGTGCATCGCTTCCACATGACCAAGCTGCCGCCGGTGGCTCTCGCGCGGGCCGACGAGACAACGCCATTCGATCACGCGGCGCCGTTGCCGGACAGCCTGTTCCAGCCGCTGCCGCCCTATGAGGATCTGCCGCGACCGCTGTCGCCCTCCGGCGCCTCGGCGCTGATCGACGAGACGACGGAAAGCTTGCCCGACATACGCTCGCCGGTGCTCGACGCCGTGGCCGAGCCCGGCTTCGCCGTGATGCGCGGGCTGGCCCTGCACAAATTGCTACAGATGCTGCCCGGCATCGTCGAGGAGGACAGGCCTGACGCGGCGGAACGCTATCTGGCGCGCGCCGGCGCCGATTGGCCGGCGGGCGAGCGCGACAAGTCGTTGGAAGCGGTGCTCTCCATCCTCTCCGATAGCCGGTTCGGCGCGCTGTTCTCGCCGTCCTCGCGGGCCGAGGTCGCGGTCATGGGCAGCCTGGAAGCGAAGGGCAAGCTGCGCTCCATCTCCGGCAAGATCGATCGGCTGGCCGTCACGCCGGAAAAAGTCTCGATCGTCGACTACAAGACCAACCGGCCGGCGCCGGCGAGCCTGACCGAAGTGCCGCCGGCCTATGTGCTGCAGCTCGCGCTCTACCGCGCGCTGCTTCAGCCGCTCTATCCGGGCCGCGAGGTGACGGCGGCGCTGCTCTTCACCGAGGCGCCCAGGCTGATTGAGCTGCCGGCAAAGGCCATGGACGATGCCCTTGCCCGACTCACACGAGCGTGACACAAGAACTGCTTGAACATCGCCGCCACAACCACCACATTTGGTGCAACCCGAGTTTTCGAAAGGATTTCAGCATGGCCACCGTCAAGGTCGACAAGGGCAATTTCCAGGCCGATGTGCTCAACGCCAAGGAGCCGGTCGTGGTGGATTTCTGGGCCGAGTGGTGCGGTCCCTGCAAGATGATCGCCCCGGCGCTGGAAGACATCGCCAAGGAGCTCGGTTCGAAGATCAAGGTCGCCAAGCTCAACATCGACGAGAATCCCGAGTTGGCCGCGCAGTACGGCGTGCGCTCGATCCCGACGCTGATGATCTTCAAGGGCGGCGAAGTGGCCGACATGAAGGTGGGCGCGGCGCCGAAGACCGCGCTGTCGCACTGGATCAACGGCAGCCTCGCCTGAGCCAATCCAAAGATTCGACTGATGAGCCCGGCCATCGTGCCGGGCTTTTTCTTGGCGCCATCGCTGACGGCGCTCTGGCCCTGACGCTGAGACCTGCCATCTCCTCTTCTACAGAAAAGGAGGAGTTCATGACCGGAACAGCCAAGGCCACCGTGTTCATCGACAATGAGCGGGTCATCGTCACCGAATACCGTTTCGCCCCGGGCGCCAACACCGGCTGGCACCGCCATGGCCATGACTATGTCGTGGTGCCGCTGATGGACGGCAAGGTGAAGCTGGTGACCAAGGACGGCGTATCCTTCGCCGAGATGAAAAAAGGCGCGCCCTATTTCCGCAGGGAAGGCGTCGAGCACGACGTCATCAACGCCAATGACGGCGAATACGCCTTCATCGAAATCGAGCTGAAGTAACCTTCAAGTCAGGCATCATCTCCAGTCGGCGACGCGATCGCCGCCGGCAAATTGCGCGCTTTTGGCCGTGTATTCGAACAGCTCGATCCTCACGCCGTTGGGGTCGGCGATCCATGCCTGCCAGGTGTCGTCGCAGGCGAGCTTTTTCGGCGTGACCGCGACGCCCTTCGAACGGATATGGGCGATGGCCGCATCGATGTCTTCCACCTCCAGGCAGAAGTGGTTGATCTGGTTGCGGTCGCTGTAATGGGCCTCGGCTCTCTCGAAGACCTCGACATGGCTGCGGCCGCCGCAATCGAGATAGAAGCCGAAGATTCTTCCATCGCGCAGGAAATTGAACCTTGTGTCCATGCCGAGCACGTCGCGGTAGAAGCCTCGCGTCGCCTCCAGGTCATGCGCGAAGATGCAGACATGGGCGAGCTGCTTCACCTTGATCATGCCGGTTCCTCGCGATTCCTCGGGGTGCCTCTATCAGGTCGGCGGCGTGCCGTTCTCGTCCAGCACCGCGCCGGCGAAATAGAGCGAGCCGCCGATGAGGATGCGCGGCGCAGGGCCATCCCATGAGTCGCGCAACAACATCAGCGCACTGGCGACGGAGCTGACCGGCTCGGCGGACAGGCCGGCCTCGGTGGCGCGCAGCGCCAGCTCGTCGTTCGGCACGCCGGCATCGCTCTTGCTGACCGGCACCGTGTAGACATGCCGGGCGAGCCCCTTGAAGGCGCTGAAATAGCCGCTCTGGTCCTTGGTGTTGATCATGCCGGAGATGAGGATCAGCGGGCGCGGGTTCTTTTCCTCCTGCTCGGCCAGCGCTTCGGCGATCACGACCCCGGCGCCCGGATTGTGACCGCCGTCGAGCCAGATCTCGGAGCCCTTGGGCGCCAGGTCCACCAGACGGCCTTGCGACAATTTCTGCATCCGGGCCGGCCAGGCGACTTGTGCCATCGCCTTTTCGGCAGCGCGGTGACCGATCTCGAAGCCGGCAGCCTTGACCGCGGCGATCGCAGCGGCGGCGTTGGCGAACTGGTGCCGCCCCGGCAGGCGCGGCAGCGGCAGGTCCATCAGGCCGTCCTCGTCCTGATAGACCATGCGGCCGTTTTCCTCGAAGGCCAGGAAATCCTGGCCGTAGACGACGGTCGGGCAGTCGAGCCTCTCGGCGGTCTCGATCAGCACCTCAAGCGCCGTCTCGCTTTCCTGCGCGCCGATCACCACCGGGCAACCTCGCTTCATGATGCCGGCCTTTTCAGCCGCGATCAGCTCGACGCGGTCGCCGAGATAGGCTTCGTGATCCATCGATATCGGCATGATCACCGACACGGCAGGCCGCTCGATGACATTGGTGGCGTCGAAACGGCCGCCGAGACCGACCTCGATGATCGCGGCTTCGGCCGGATGCTCGGAAAACAAAATGAAAGTAACGGCGGTCAGTATCTCGAAGACGGTGATCTTCTGGCCTCCATTGGCCTTCGCCACGCGTGCGATCGCCTCGGCAAAGACGTGATCGTCGACCAGCTTGCCGCCGCCCTCGGCGGCCAGCCGGTAGCGCTCGTGCCAGTTCACCAGGTGCGGCGAGGTGTGGACGTGGACGAGGTGACCAGCCGCCTCGAGCAGCGCCCGCGCGAAGGCAGCGCAGGAACCCTTGCCGTTGGTGCCGGCGATGTGGATGACCGGCGGGAGCCGGTCCTGCGGATTGCCGAGACGCTCGAGCAGGCGGGTGATGCGGTCGAGCGAAAGGTCGAAGCCCTTCGGGTGGAGCGTCATCAGATGTTCGATTGCGCGATCGGCGGCGAGCGTTGTCATGGTGGGAATCCTAGGCGCAGCGCAGCCGGCGCGCAATCGCGGTCAAGGCGAACGATGTCGCCTCAGGCCTGCGGCCGCACTTCGGCGTTGACAACCGCCGGCGGCAGGATTTCCGGCTCAAGCGGCTTCTCGGCTTCCGGCACCTTGAGCAGCATCCTCAACAGCCGCGCGATCGTCGGGCGCATCTCCAGACGCGAGACGACCATGTCGACCATGCCGTGCTCCATAAGATATTCGGCGCGCTGGAAGCCGTCCGGCAGCTTCTCGCGGATGGTCTGCTCGATGACGCGCGGCCCGGCAAAGCCGATCAGCGCGCCGGGCTCGGCAATGTGGACGTCGCCCAGCATGGCGTAGGACGCAGTGACGCCGCCGGTGGTCGGATTGGTGAGCACGACGATATAGGGCAGGCCGGCTTCCTTCAGCCGGTCGACCCCGACCGTGGTGCGCGGCAACTGCATCAGGGACAAAATGCCTTCCTGCATGCGTGCGCCGCCGGAGGCGGCAAACAGGATCAGCGGCCGCCTGCGTTGCAAGGCAACCTCGAAAGCGTGCACGATGGCATCGCCCGCCGCCATGCCAAGCGAACCGCCCATGAAGGCGAAATCCTGCACCGTGACGATGACCGGCAGGCCATCGATGGTGCCGGCGGCATTGAGGATCGCGTCCTCCAGGCCGGTCTTGGCTTTCGCCTCCTTGAGGCGATCGGTGTAGCGCTTCTCGTCGCGGAACTTCAGCGGGTCCAGGACGACCTTGGGGTTTTCCAGCGTCTCGTATTTGCCATCGTCGAAGAAGTATTTCAGCCGCTCCTTGGCCGAGATCTTCATGTGATGGCCCGAAGCCGGGATGACGAACTGGTTGGATTCGAGATCCTTGTGGAAGATCATCTCGCCGGTCTCGGGATCCTTGATCCAGAGGTTTTCCGGCATGTCGGTGCGCCGGCCGAGCATCGAATTGATCTTCGGACGGACGTAATTGGTGATCCAGTTCATGCGTCGGCTCCTGTCCTGACGAAGAGGTAGGATGACTATTCGGCGGCAGCAAGGCGGGCCGAACGGACGCCCTGGGCAAGGCCGCTGACCAAAGTGGCGACGGCCTCGGCCGGGTCGGCGGTCTTTTCGCCCTTGGGGCCGAGCACGTTGGCGACCGCGTTGACGATCGCGGTGCCGACGACGACGCCGTCGGCCGAGGCGCCGATGGTGCGAGCCTGCTCGGCGGTCTTGACGCCGAAGCCGACGCAGACCGGCAGCGCCGTATGGCCCTTGATGCGCTTGACCGCCGCCGCAACCTTTGCGGTGTCGGCGAGCGCGGAGCCGGTGATGCCGGTCATCGACACGTAATAGACGAAGCCTGACGTGTTCTGCAGCACCTTGGGCAGGCGCTTGTCGTCGGTGGTGGGCGTCGCCAGCCGGATGAAGTTGACGCCGGCCTTGAGCGCCGGGATGCAGAGCTCCTCGTCCATTTCCGGCGGCAGGTCGACGACGATCAGGCCGTCGATGCCGCTGGCCTTGGCGTCCACGAGGAAGCGATCGACGCCGTAGATGTAGATCGGGTTGTAGTATCCCATCAAAACGATCGGCGTTTCGTCGTCACTGGTTCGGAATTCGGACGCCATCTTCAGCGTCTTGACCAGCGTCTGGCCGCCTTTCAGCGCCCTGAGCCCCGCCGCCTGGATGGCTGGGCCGTCGGCCATCGGATCGGAAAAGGGCATACCGAGTTCGATGACGTCAGCGCCGGCCTCGGGAAGCCCCTTCATGATGGCTAAAGAGGTGTCGTAGTCCGGATCGCCGCCCATGATGTAGGTGACCAAGGCCGGACGGCCCTCGGATTTCAGCTTCGCCATGCGGCGGTCGATGCGGGTGGTCATTGTCAGATCTCCATGCCCAGCATCGAGGCCACCGTGTGCACGTCCTTGTCGCCGCGGCCGGACAGGTTGACGATGACGATCTGGTCCTTGTCCATGGTCGGCACGATCTTCATCGCATGCGCAATGGCGTGCGCGGATTCCAGCGCCGGGATGATGCCTTCGACGCGGGTCGTCAGCTGGAAGGCTTCCAGCGCCTCGTCGTCGAGGATCGGTTCATATTGGACGCGACCCGAATCGCGCAGCCATGAATGCTCGGGCCCGACACCCGGATAATCGAGGCCGGCCGAGATCGAATGACCGTCGAGGATCTGGCCGTCCGCATTCTGCAGGAGATAGGTGCGGTTGCCGTGCAGCACACCGGGCTTGCCGGCATTCATCGAGGCGCAGTGCTCAACGCCGTCGAGGCCGCGCCCGCCGGCCTCGATGCCGATGATGCGCACGTCCTTGTCGTCGAGGAAGGGATGGAACAGGCCAATGGCGTTGGAACCGCCGCCGACGGCGGCGATGATGACGTCCGGCAGGCGACCTTCCTGCTCCAGCATCTGGGCGCGCGCTTCCGTGCCGATCACCGACTGGAAATCGCGCACCAGCTCGGGATAGGGGTGCGGGCCGGCGGCGGTGCCGATCAGGTAATAGGTATCCTCAACATTGGTCACCCAGTCGCGCAGGGCTTCGTTCATGGCGTCCTTCAGCGTGCCGTGGCCGGCGGTGACCGGCCGCACTTCGGCGCCGAGCAGCTTCATGCGGAAGACGTTGGGGCTCTGGCGGGCGACGTCGGTGGCGCCCATGTAGACGACGCAAGGATAGCCGAAGCGCGCCGCAACGGTCGCCGAGGCGACGCCGTGCTGGCCGGCGCCGGTCTCGGCGATGATGCGCTTCTTGCCCATGCGCTTGGCGAGCAGGATCTGGCCGAGGCAGTTGTTGATCTTGTGCGAGCCGGTGTGGTTCAAGTCCTCGCGCTTGAAATAGACCTTGGCGCCGCCCCCGAGGCCCTTCGCCGAGGAAACCTCACGAAGATGTTTGGTGAGGCCTTCGGCGAAATAGAGTTTTGAGGGCCGCCCGGCATAGTGGGTCGAAAGGTTCTGCAGCTCGGCCTTGAACTCCGGATCGTTCTTGGCCTTGTTCCACTGCTCTTCGAGATCGAGGATCAGCGGCATCAGCGTCTCGGCGACAAAGCGGCCGCCAAAAATGCCGAACATGCCCTGCTCGTCGGGCCCGGTGCGGAAGGAATTGGGCATGGCCGGCTTGTTCATCGCCGATCTCCTAAGTCTTGGCTTTCGAGCATGTCCTTGTCGGAAAACCGGTTCCCACTTTTCCGGGACATGCTCGGGTTTGAAAAGTTCGTTCAGGCGGCGCGATCGTCGCGCGCGGCCCTGACGGCCCGGAAAAACTGCTCGATCAGCGCCGGATCCTTGACGCCCGGAGCGCTTTCCACGCCCGACGAGATGTCTATTCCGGGCGGATTGGCCAGTCTCAGGGCATCGCCGACATTGGCGGCGTTGAGCCCTCCGGAAAGCATGTAATCGAGGCCGGCGTCAAGGCCGGCAAGGATGCGCCAGTCGAAGGCGACGCCGTTGCCGCCGGGCAATTGCGACCCCTTTGGCGGCTTGGCGTCGAACATCAAGCGGTCGGCAATGCCAATATAGGGTTTTATCCGTTCGAGATCCGCCGCTTCGCTGACCGACAGCACCTTCATGACCGGCAGGCCGTAGCGAGCCTTCAGTTCCGCCACCCTCGCGGGCGTTTCGGCGCCATGAAGCTGCAGCATGTCGGGGCGCATCTTGGCGACGATCTCGTCCAGGAAGGCATCGTCGGCATCGACGGTGACGGCGACCGCCTTGGCCTTGCCGGCAGCCGCCTGGCGCAGGCGGCCAGCCTCGGCCGGATCGATGAAGCGCGGACTTTTGGCAAAGAAGATGAAGCCGACATGGCTGGCGCCACCGGCAAGGGCGGCGGCCATCGCGGCGTCGGTCTTCAACCCGCAGATCTTGGTGTCGAGCGTCATGGCGCGGGATTGGCACGAAACGGCCGAAGAGTCGAGAAAAAGCATGCTGTTGCCGGGCGAGCGGAAAACACTACCTTTCATATAGGGAACCAGGCGGGAGCAGGATAATGGCCGACCAGTCAGTCGCAGAACTCAGGCAGAAGATCGCGCAGGCGCGCGAGGTGATCGCACATCTGATGGACAAGGCCGCCTTCAACGGCGCCGAGGCGCACCGGGCGCTGGACTATTTCGGCAGCGACGCCTTCGACCGGAATTTCCTGCCGTGGCCGCACCAGGGCGAAGAAGGGCTGAAGCCGGAAGAACTCAACGCGGCGAATGACGATTGAGCGGCTCACGCCGGTACGATGCTAAATGTAAGATATTGCGGAAAGCCGGCGGGACAGCACCCCCCTCTGGCCTGGCACCCGCAAGGGGTCCGCAAGGGGGGAGATCAGCAGCTTCGGCGCTTAGCCCTTCCTGCAACGCTTGAGATTGGCGAAAGCCGTGGCGACATCCGATCTCCCCCCTTGCGGGGGAGATGGCCGGCAGGCCAGAGGGGGGTGGGAAGGATCGCGGCGTGGCAATTTTTGTTCCCTTTCCAGCCGCCGCCAGCCTTACTCAAACACAATCGCCTGCAACGCGCCGCCATTGCGCTTCAGCCAGTCCTTGCAGCGGTCGGTGTCGGGGCAGAGCTTTTCGCACAGCTTCCAGAATTTCGGGCCGTGGTTCATCTCTTTCAGATGCGCGACCTCATGCGCCACCAGGTAATTTATCACCGGCGGCGGAGCCATCATGATGCGCCATGAGAAGGAAAGATTGCCCTCCGAGGTGCATGACCCCCAGCGGCTGGAGGTATCCTTGTACCGGATCGCCTTGGCGCGCTTGCCGATCGCCTCGGTGTGCTTGATCACCAGCTTCTCGATCTCGCGCTTGGCCTCGCGTTTCAAATAGTCGGCGATGCGGCGCGGCAGGTGCACGCGCTCGCCATGGACGATCAGCAGCGGGCCGCGTTCGTCGCGCGCAATGGTGACGGTGCCGCGTTTTGCCGGCTCATGGACGATGCGGTGCGGCACGCCACGGATGGGGACCTTGATGCCGGGCCGCACCTGCGGGCGCGTCGGCACCTTGGCCAGGCGCTGCTCCAGCCAGTCCTGGTGGCGGTCGAGGAACTTCTCCACCTCGCCGCGGCGCAGGCCGGGCGGCACGGTGATGCGCAGGCCCTGGCCGCCGGAATCGATGCGCAACGTCAGCCGCCGGGCCCTGGCGCTCTCGACGATCTTGAGCGGCAGCGTGCGGCCGGCGACGCAATGCTCGCGCTCGACGACGGGCGCGGGCTTGGCTTTGGTCAGGTTGCGAAAGAAGCCGAGGGACATGGCTGGACGATACGCGATTCGAGGAAAACGGCCAGTGGAGTGAAGCTACATAGAGAACAAAAAAGAAACGGCGCCGCTTTGCGCGACGCCGCATATCGTTCCGAGACTTGTCGCAGGGTCTCAGTCGTCGAGCAGGTTCGTACCCTTGCCGCGCTTCGGGGCGGGCTTTCCGGTCGCGTCGTTCGTGGTGGTCGGCGCGGTCCGCTTGTTGCGCTCAGCCATGAAGCGGTCGAACTCTTCCTGGTCCTTGGCGCGGCGCAGTTCACGGGCATACTCGTCGAACTCGGTCAGCATTTCGTCGAGCTTGCGGCGCTCCTCGGCGAGGCGCTCGAGCTCCTTCTCGCGCCAGTCGTCGAAAGCGACATTGCCGGTGCGGGACGAGCCATGGCCCCAGCGGGCGGCTTTGTCGGAGCCGCGGCGGCAGCCGGCGAAGATGCCGTCGGTGGCGCGGTTGACGTCACGCTTGAAGCCATCGAGCCGGTCGCCCCAGATGATGTAGGCGAGCATGGCGAAGCCGAGCGGCCAGAACACCATGAAGCCGATCACCATCAGCGCGATGGTCGCCGGCGTCCAGGCCGGACGGATCAATGCGGTTGTGTTCATTTTCTCCCAATCCTTCCGTTGGAGACAGCCAAACCGGCTGCGTGGAATCGAAATGGGAAGGCGAAATCGGCGATTCAAGGCAAGGTCGGCCAAAACCGGCGAAGCAGCTGAAATGATTATCGCTTTTTGAGTTTTTCGAGGAAAAGCACTGCCATTCCGGCAACCAGCCCCCAAAACGCCGCACCGACACCGAAAAGCGTGAGCCCCGAGGCCGTCACCGCGAAGGTGACGGTCGCCGGCATGCGCTCGCCTGTGTCGTGGAGCGCGATCGACAGCGCGTTGGCTAAAGGCGCCATCAGCGCCAGGCCGGCGACAAGCACAATCAGGCTCTGCGGCAGGACGGCGAAGATCGCCACCAGCGAAGCGCCGAAGACGGCGAAGACCAGGTAGGCGAGCGCATAGAACGGCCCGGTCTTCCAGCGCTCGGCGGGGTCCGGATGAACATCCGGGCCGGTGCAGATGGCGGCCGAGATCGCCGCCAGATTGGTGGTCGAAGCGCCGAACGGCGCCGAAAGCAGCGAAAACAGGCCGGTGACGCCAATCAGCGGGCCGGGCTCCGGATGGTAGCCAGCGGCTTTCAGCACGGCGAGGCCGGACAGGTTCTGCGAGGCCATAGTAACGAGGTAGAGCGGCAGGGCCAGCCCGATGATGGCCGAGATGGTAAACTGCGGCGCGATCAGCGTCAGCGTCGACAGCTCCGGCGCCGGCAGGCCGCCGACCCGGCCGGTGAGGAAGGCGGCAAGGCCGCCGCCGATCAGCACCACCAGCACCGACACCGCTGGGTTGAACAGCCGGATGACGAAGAAAGCGGCGATCAGCGGCAGGATCAGCCAGGGATCGGCGGGAATGGCCTTGACGGCGTTGATGGCGAAGCTGACCAGGATGCCGGCCAGCATGCCGGAAGCCACCGAGGCCGGTATCATCGCGATCAGCCGGGTCAGCGGCTTAAACAGGCCGGTGGCGATCAAAAGGATGCCAGTGACGATGAAGGCGCCGACCGCTTGCGCCATGGTGAAGCCGCTGGAAGCCGCGATCAGCGCCAGGCCCGGCGTCGACCAGGCGGTGATCACCGGCATCTTGGTGCGCCAGGACAGCCACAGGCATTCGATGGCCATGGCCAGGCAGATCGCGGTCACCCCGCTCGCGGTCTCGATCTGGGTGGCGCCGATCGCCTTGGCGGCGGCAATGACGATGGCCAGCGTGCCGCCAAAGCCGACGATCGCCGCGACGAAGGCGGATATCGGGATGGAAATACGCATCGTCAGGCGACCCGCTGGACCATATCGCCGACGGCGCGCTCGAGCATGTCGAGATCCTCGGGGCGGGACAGGCGATGGTCGCCGTCCGGGATCAGCGACAGCGTGACGTCGTCCGCCGGCAAGAGCGCCGCGAGCTTCAGCGCATGGCCGGACGGAACGTCCGGATCGGCCAGGCCCTGCAGGATATGCACGGGGCAATGAGTGTCGATCGGTCCGGTCATCACCCGGTTCGCGCGGCCGTCCTCGATCAGCGCGCGCGTGTAGATATAAGGCTCGTCCGAATAGTCGGACGGCTCCTCAAAAAATCCCTTTTTCGAAAGGTCGCGCTTCTGTGCCTTGGTCAGCACCGGCTCGATCAGCTCGACGGTGAAGTCCGGCGCCGGCGCAAGCAGCACAAGGCCGGCGACGCCGGTGTCGCCCGCCTTGCGCAATTCCTGCACCATGCGCAGCGCGATCCATGCCCCCATCGAGGAGCCGACCAGGATCTGCTTGCCCTTGCTGAACCGCCGGAAGACAGCGAGGCTTTCGGCCAGCCATTTCGAGATCGTGCCGTCGGCAAAATCGCCGCCCGATTCGCCGTGGCCGGAATAGTCATAGCGCAGATAGGCGCGGCCTTCGCGGCTCGTCCAGGCCGACAGCGCCTCGGCCTTGGTGCCCAGCATGTCGGACTTGTAGCCACCGAGCCACACGATGCCGGGCGCGGCACCGGCCACCTGCCTGACAGCGATGTTCGATCCGTCCACATCAAGGAAAACTGGTGCGCTGGCGGTCATGACCTTGTCCTTCCCGTCGGTCTTTTGGCACAACCGGTGGTTCGCCGAAAAGTGCTCGCGCCGTTTCTTTGCTTGGTGCAGACGATGGCAGCTTTCAGTGGCAAGCTTTGAGGTGATTTCCTGGCGAGGCTGTGCTATTGACTCCGGCCGCGCGCTCACCACATAGGCGCGTCCACCGATTTGAACCCAAAGAACCCTAAACGAAACGGCCGAGGAGACCACGACCATTCGCAGACCTTTCAAAGCAGCGGCGCCCACCAAGGATGGCCCGCGCTCCAACCGTGACATCCGGGTGCCCCGGGTCCAGCTCATCGACGCCGAAGGCCAGAACCGCGGCGATGTTTCCATCAACGACGCATTGCTGCTCGCCGAAGAGGCCGGGCTCGATCTGGTCGAGATATCACCCAATGCGGTGCCGCCCGTCGTAAAAATCCTCGATCTCGGCAAGCTGAAATACGCCAACCAGAAGAAGGCGGCCGAAGCGCGCAAGAACCAGAAGGTCATCGAGATCAAGGAGATCAAGATGCGCCCGAACATCGACAGCCATGACTACGAGACCAAGATGAAGGCCGTGCGGCGCTTCTTCGAGGAAGGCGACAAGGTCAAGCTGACGCTGCGCTTCCGCGGCCGCGAGATGGCGCATATGGAGCTCGGCATGCAGCTTCTGAACAAGGTCCGCGAGGAAGTGGCGCCGATCGCCAAGGTCGAGGCGGAGCCTAAGCTCGAAGGCCGCCAGATGATGATGGTGCTGGCGCCCCGCTGACAGCGGGCGCCCCCTTCCTTCCGCTATAGCCGGGCCGGCCCGGGTCGCCGAAATCGGTCGCGCCGATCACGGCTTCGAGAGACAGAGTTGACCGGCCCGCACAGCAAGTCGCTCTAAAATCCGCCCGAATTGCCGGGCACGGCGTCCCGACGATCGGCGGGCGCGTGTTTTCTATCCGATCGCCGGCAATCTCGACGATCGGGTTTTCCCGATCACGAGCAAAACGCGACGATCGGATTGGGCATGGTCGATGAAACAAAGGTTCCGACCGACAACCAGGTAGAGGGGTTGGGCGGCTATCAATACATGCGCCGCATCGTGCTGGCGGTGCTCATCGTGGTGCTGTTCGCGGCACTCTTGTTCGGCCAGTCGACTTTCCCTCCGGACACGCCGATGCACGAGTCGATCGAGATGTTCGGCGTGCTCCTGATCTTCCTCGGCGTCGTCGGGCGCCTTTGGTCCACGCTCTATATCGGCGGGCGCAAATCCTCCGAAGTGGTCACCGGCGGGCCCTATTCGATCACCCGCAACCCGCTCTATGTGTTCTCGACGGTGGCCGCCGCCGGCGTCGGCGCGCAGATCGGCTCGTTCAGCGGCATCATCCTTTTCGCGGTTCTTTGCGCCGGCGCCTTCCACGTCGTGATCCTGCGCGAGGAGCGCTATCTCAAGGAAGTGCTCGGCGCTCCTTATAAAGCCTATCTGGCGAAGGTGCCGCGCTTCTTTCCCAACCTTTCGCTCTACCAGGAGGGCGACACCGGCAGCTTCAAGCCGCGCCTGCTGCTCAACACGCTGCTCGACGGGCTGGTGTTCCTGGTGGCGCTGCCGGCCTTCGAGCTGATCGACGGCGCGCAGCAGTCGGGAATGCTGCCGGTGTGGTTCCGCCTGCCCTAGGATCCGCCCCCCTGTCAGCCGCGGTTTGCATCCGGCAGGACAGAGCGCCGCACCGTCTCGGGTGTTGCGCACAAGCCGTCTTTGACGTATAGGACCGCCGTTCCAAGAAAACCGCCCGGCAGGGCATGCCGTGGCGGTTTCATTTGCTTTTCGGGCTTTGGTCGGCCCGAAGCGAGAAAAGAAGCGCGATGGTGCGCCCACGATACGGAGTAGCAAAATGCCCAAGATGAAGACCAAATCGGCCGCCAAGAAGCGGTTCAAGATTACTGCCACCGGCAAGGTGCTGTCGGCTGCCGCCGGCAAGCGCCATGGCATGATCAAGCGTTCCAACAAGTTCATTCGCGATGCCCGCGGCACGATGGTTCTGGCTGAACCGGACGGCAAAAAGGTCATCAAGAATTTTCTGCCGAACGGCCTCTAAGCATTTCGGTCCGGAACAGCTTTTGTTTTTTACGCAATTCCGAACGGAAAACCGCTAGGCACTTTTCCTGGAATTGCTTTTAAGGAGATCATGACATGGCACGCGTAAAGAGAGGCGTCACCGCCCACGCCAAGCACAAGAAGGTCCTGAAAGCCGCCAAGGGTTTCTACGGCCGCCGCAAGAACACCATCCGCATCGCCAAGCAGGCGGTGGAGAAGTCGCTGCAGTACGCCTATCGCGACCGCAAGAACCGCAAGCGCTCGTTCCGCGCGCTGTGGATCCAGCGCATCAACGCGGCGGTGCATGAGCATGGCCTGACCTATGGCCGCTTCATCGACGGCCTCAACAAGGCCGGCATCGAGATCGACCGCAAGATCCTTTCGGACATGGCCATCCACGAGCCGCAGGCTTTCGCCGCGCTGGTCGCCAAGGCCAAGGTCGCGCTCGAATATCTGAAGAACACCACGCCGAATGCTTTTGAGAGCGCTGTCGCCTAAGCCAGCGCTTCCCAAGCATACGCAAATCTGATTTTGGGGAACCCGCGCTGGCACGGCTGGCGCGGGTTTTTGTTATGCCTGATGTAGCCAAAATGGTGACGCACCGGACGTTGGTGGTTACCCGATCGAGAGAGTTTCGCCGTGAACGCCACCGCTGGAAATCTTGAAACCCTTGAAACTTCGCTGCTTGCAGAGATCGCTTCGGCAACCGACGAGCAGGCGATCGAGGCGGTGCGCGTCTCGGCGCTGGGCAAGAAGGGCTCGGTCTCCGAAATGCTGAAGACACTTGGCGCCATGAGCGCCGAGGAGCGGCAGGTGAAAGGCCCGGCGATCAACGGCCTGAAGAACCGCGTCACCGAGGCGCTGACGGCGCGCAAGGCGGAGTTGAAGGACGTGGCGATCGCCGTACGGCTCGCGGCCGAGACCCTCGACGTCACACTGCCGGTGCGCCAGTCGCCGGCCGAGCGGGGCCGCATCCATCCGATCAGCCAGGTGATCGACGAGATCGCGGCGATTTTCGGCGACCTCGGCTTCTCTATCGCCGAAGGTCCTGACATCGAGACCGACTACTACAACTTCACCGCGCTGAATTTCCCGGAAGGCCATCCGGCGCGCGAGATGCACGACACCTTCTTCTTCCAGCCGGACGAGAAGGGCGAGCGCAAGCTTTTGCGCACGCACACCTCGCCCGTCCAGATCCGCACCATGGAGCGGCAGAAGCCGCCGATCCGCATCGTCATCCCCGGCAAGACCTACCGGCAGGATTCGGACGCCACGCACTCGCCGATGTTCCATCAGGTCGAGGGGCTGGTGATCGACAAGACCGCCAACATCGCCAACATGAAGTGGGTGCTGGAGGAGTTCTGCAAGGCCTTCTTCGAGGTGCCGAGCGTGAAGATGCGCTTCCGGCCGTCCTTCTTCCCGTTCACCGAGCCCAGCCTCGAGGTCGACATCCAGTGCGACCGCTCGCGACCCGGCGAAGTGCGCTTCGGCGAAGGCTCCGACTGGATGGAGATCCTGGGCTGCGGCATGGTGCACCCCAACGTGCTGCGTCACGGCGGGGTCGATCCCGACGAATATCAGGGCTTCGCCTGGGGCATGGGCATCGACCGCATCGCCATGCTGAAATACGGCATGCCGGACCTGCGCGCCTTCTTCGACGCGGATGTGCGCTGGCTGTCGCATTACGGCTTCAGGCCGCTCGACCTGCCGACGCTGTTCGGAGGGCTTTCCGCATGACGGCGCCGCACACCGGCGGCTGCCGCTGCGGCGCGGTGCGGTTCGAGGCGTCAGTCGAGCCGCATCACATCAGCTATTGCCATTGCAGCGATTGCCGGCGGGCGAGCGGCGCGCCGGTGTCGGCCTTCGTCGGCTTCATGACCGACCAGATCGCGCTCGAAGGCAAGTCGCTGAAGGGCTACCGGAACGGCCCGGTGGAGCGATCGTTCTGCGGCATCTGCGGCTCGCCCATCGCCTATACCGATGAGCGGCTCAATGGCCACATCTATTTCACGCTCGGCGCCATGGACATGCCGGCCTATTTCAAGCCGACCCTACATGCCCATGTGCGCGAGCAGCTTCCCTTCCTGCACATGCCGGACGACCTGCCGCGCCATCTCAGGACCAGCGTACCAAGACCCTCAGACGGAACACAGTCATGAAATTCACCCTCTCCTGGCTCAAGGACCATCTCGAGACCGACGCCTCGCTTGCCGAGATCGTCGAGCGGCTGACCGCGATCGGTCTCGAAGTCGAACATGTCGACGACAAGGCGAGCCTGAAGCCCTTCGTCATCGCGAGAGTCCTGACGGCGGTGCAGCATCCCGACGCCGACCGGCTGCGCGTGCTGACCGTCGATACCGGCGACGGCAAGCCGCCGGTGCAAGTGGTGTGCGGCGCGCCGAACGCCCGCGCCGGCCTGATCGGCGCCTTCGCCGCGCCCGGCACCTATGTCCCCGGCATCGACGTGACGCTTTCCGTCGGCAAGATCCGCGGCGTCGAAAGCCACGGCATGATGTGCTCGGAGCGCGAGCTGGAAATCTCCGACGAGCACAACGGCATCATCGACCTGCCCGAAGACGCGCCGGTCGGCACCAGCTTCGCGGCTTACGCGCATCTCGACGATCCGGTGATCGAGATCAATTTGACGCCGAACCGGCCGGACGCGACCAGCGTCTACGGCATCGCCCGCGATTTGGCGGCGAGCGGGCTCGGCCGCCTCACCGGCGGCGCGATCATGCCGCATGCCGGCGAAGGCATGTGCCCGGTCAAGGTCAAGATCGAGGCGCCGGAACTCTGCCCCGGCTTCGCGCTGACCCTGGTCAAAGGCGTGAAGAACGGCCCGTCGCCGAAGTGGCTGCAGCAGCGGCTGATCGCCATCGGGCTGCGGCCGATCAGCGCGCTGGTCGACATCACCAATTTTGTCACCTTCGACCGCGGCCGGCCGCTGCACGTGTTCGACGCCAACAAGGTCGCCGGCAATCTCGTCGTGCGCCGAGCGAAGGACGGCGAGAAGGTGCTTGCGCTCGACGGGCGCGAATACACGCTGACGCCGGAAATGTGCGTGATCGCCGACGACAATGGCGTCGAATCGATCGCCGGCATTATGGGCGGCGAGCATTCGGGCTGCGACGACAACACCACCGACGTGCTGATCGAATCGGCCCTTTGGGACCCGATCACGACGGCGCGCACCGGCCGCACGCTGGGCATCATCAGCGATGCGCGCTACCGCTTCGAGCGCGGCGTCGATCCCGAATTCATGGTGCCTGGCGTCGAGCTCGCGACCAAGCTGGTGCTCGATTTCTGCGGCGGCACGCCGACGGAGATCGAAGTTGCGGGCTATGCCGGCCACAAGCCGAAGATCATCTCCTTCCCGCTGTCGGAAGTGAAGCGGCTGACCGGCATCGAGGTGCCAAGAGAAGAAGCGCTCGGCATCCTGACCCGGCTCGGCTTCGCGCCGCATGGGTCAAGCGACGTCGTCGACGTGAAGGTGCCGTCCTGGCGGCCGGATGTCGACGGCAAGGCCGACCTGGTCGAGGAGGTGATGCGCATCCATGGCGTCGACAATATCGCGCCGCAGCCGCTGACCTCGCATGACGCGGTCAACGGCAAGATCCTGACGACGCTGCAGGTGCGCACCCGTGCGGCGAAGCGTGCGCTTGCCGTGCGCGGCATGATGGAGGCCGTCACCTGGTCGTTCATTCCGGCCAAGCACGCCGAGATGTTCGGCGGCGGCCAGAACGCACTCAAGCTCGCCAATCCGATCGCCGCCGACATGTCCGACATGCGGCCTTCGCTGCTGCCGGGGCTGATCAGCGCCGCGCAGCGCAATGCCGACCGCGGCATCGGCGATGTGGCGCTGTTCGAAGTCTCCGGCACCTATGAAGGCGACGCGGCCGACCAGCAGCGGCGCGTCGCCGCCGGCGTGCGGCGAGGCACCGCCAAGCTCGACGGGTCGGGCCGCAGCTGGGCCGGCAATTCCGGGCCGGTCGGCGTGTTCGACGCCAAGGCCGACGCGATCGCGGCGCTCGAGGCCTGCGGCGCGCCGGTCGACCGACTGCAGATCGAGCCCGGCGGCCCGGCCTGGTACCATCCTGGACGCTCAGGCACCATCAAGCTCGGGCCGAAGACCGTGCTCGGCATCTTCGGCGAGTTCCATCCGAAGACGCTTGCAGCGCTCGACGTTTCCGGGCCGCTCTGCGGCTTCGAGGTCTTTGTCGACGCCGTGCCGGAGCCCAAGGCGAAGCCGACGCGCACCAAGCCGAGGCTCGATCTTTCGCCCTTCCAGGCGGTGAAGCGCGACTTCGCCTTCGTCGTCGACAGGTCGGTCGAGGCCGGCACGCTGGTGCGTGCGGCGCTTGCCGCCGACAAGAAACTGGTCACCGGCGTTTCGGTGTTCGACGTCTTCGAAGGCGCTTCGCTGGGCGCCGCCAAGAAATCGATCGCCATCGAAGTCTCGATCCAGCCGGTCGAAAAGACGTTGACCGACGAGGATTTCGAGGCGCTCGCAAAACGCATCGTCGAGAACGTCAACAAGCAGACGGGCGGTGTGCTGAGAGCTTAGCGCGGCTCAACGCCGCTCTAAGCATTTGTTTTTACGCAATTCCGACGGAAAACCGCTACGCACTTTTCCTGGAATTGCTTGTGAGGATTGCCGGCAGATGGCGAATCGCCCTTCAAAGGGCGATGAACCATCTCCGCTATTCGGGCCTTCCGTTCGAACAGCAGCGCGCGGCCTTCCTCGCCATCGTCGCGGCCGACCCGTTGCTGGCAGAGACGCTGGCGCGGGTGCGTGCGCTTGCCTTGCCTGACTGGCTGGTGGTTTCCGGCGCGCTCTACAACAGCGTCTGGAACCATCTGACCGGCAAGCCGCCGGGCCACGGCATCAAGGATGTCGACCTGTTCTATTTCGACGATGCCGACCTCTCCTACGAGGCCGAGGATGCGGTGATCCGCCGGGCGGCGCGGCATTTCGAAGGATTGCCGCTGCCGGTCGAAGTGCGCAACCAGGCGCGGGTGCATCTGTGGTATCCGGTGAAATTCGGGCAGGAATGCCCGCGCTATGCGAATTCGAGCGAGTCGGTCAGCTACTTTGCGTCGAAGACGCATGCGGTGGGGGTGCGGTTCGATGGCGACGGCGAGCTCGAATTGGTGGCGCCGTTTGGGCTCGACGATGTCTTCTCGTTTCGCATCGAGCCAAATCGGGTGTTGGACAACCAGCGGACGCATGAGGCGAAGGGCAGGCGGGCGAAGGAAGCCTGGCCGGAGATTAGTGTGGTGCCTTGGTGACTACTCTCCCCCTTGGGGGGAGGGTCGATCCGCATAGCGGATCGGGGTGGGGGTTCTCGTAGGGCGCTACCCCCACCCCGTCTCACTGCCTCCGCTTCGCTGCGTCAGCGAGCCGACCCTCCCCACAAGGGGGAGGGTGGTGGGACTCACCCATTCACCAGCGCCAGCAGCTCCTCGGTGTAGCGCTTGCCGACCACCTTGTCGGGCGACAGCGCATCGCCGATCGCCGCCACTTCTGCAGCGCTCAGCTCGATCCCGGCCGCCGCCGTGTTCTGCTCCAGATGGCGGATCTTTCGCGCGCCGGGGATCGGCACGATGAAATCGCCCTGGTGCAGTACCCAGGCGAGCGCCAGTTGCGCCGATGTCACGCCCTTTTCCGCCGCCAGCTTTTCCAGCACCGCGATGACGGCGTTGTTGGCTTCCATGGCTTCGGCCTGGAAGCGCGGCAGGCCGAGCCGCCAGTCGCCGGCGCCGAGTGCATCGGGCTTGGCGATCGTGCCGGTGAGCAGGCCGCGGCCGAGCGGGCTGTAAGGGACAAAGCCGATGCCGAGCTCGCGGCAGACGGCAAAGACCTCGTCCTCGGGATCGCGGCTCCACAGCGAATACTCGCTCTGCACGGCGGCGATCGGATGCACGGCATGGGCCCGGCGGATGGTCGCGGCACTTGCCTCCGACAGGCCGAGCGCGCGCACCTTGCCCTCACGCACCAGCTCGGCCATGGCGCCGACGGTGTCCTCGATCGGCACGTTCGGGTCGACACGGTGCTGGTAGTAGAGATCGATGACGTCTGTGTTCAAGCGCTTCAGCGAGGCTTCCGCCACCGCCTTGACATGCTCGGGGCGGCTGTCGACGCCCGCCATGCGGTCCATGCCGGTGCCTTCGTCGACGATCTTGAAGCCGAATTTGGTGGCGATGGTCACCTTGTCACGCACCGGCTTCAACGCCTTCCCGAGCAGGATCTCGTTCTCGTAGGGGCCGTAGACTTCAGCCGTGTCGAAGAAGGTGAGGCCGATCTCGACGGCTCGGCGCAACGTGGCGATCGCCTCGGCTTCCGGCTGGCCGCCATAGCCGAAGCTCATGCCCATGCAGCCGAGGCCGACGGGGAAGACTTCGAGTTCAGTTCCGAGTTTGCGGGTTTGCATCACGCGTCTCCTTGTTGTGATGGGCAGGAAATAACGTCTTGCACTCCGTTCGATAATCGCGTCTCTTTTGCACAGCTTGTGCTATAAAATAGATCAATGAACCGCACCAACCTCTCTCAGCTCGCCGTGCTTGCCGCCGTTGCCCAATGCGCCAGCTTCCGCGGCGCCGCGCGCGAGCTTGGCATCGCGCCGTCGGCGGTCAGCCACGCGGTGCAGAGCTTGGAAGCGCGACTCGGCGTGCGGCTGCTGGCGCGCAGCACGCGCAGCGTCGCGCCGACCGAAGAAGGCGCGCAGTTGCTCGAACGGCTGCGGCCGGCGCTGTCCGAGATCGACCTGGCGCTGGAGACGGCGGTCGAGGCGCGCGACCGGCCGGCCGGAAATCTCAGACTGACCGTGCCGCGCACCGCCGCGCATCTGGTGTTGACCCCGCGGCTCGCCGCCTTTGCCGCCGCCTATCCCGACATCGTGCTGGAGATCGTCATCGAGGACCGTTTCACCGATGTTGTCGAAGGCGGCTTCGACGCAGGTGTCAGGCTCGGCGAAAGCCTGCAGCGCGACATGATCGCGGTGCGGATCGGGCCGAATATCCGCGGCGCGGTGGTCGGCGCGCCGTCCTATTTCGCGGATATGCCGAAACCGCGCCATCCGCGCGATCTGGCCGGCCACCGTTGCATCCGCTTCCGCTTCTCCAGCGGCATCCTCTACCGCTGGGAATTCGAGAAGGACGGCGAGGAGATCGAGATTGCGGTGGAAGGACCGCTGATCCTCGACGAGGACCACCTGATCGCCCAGGTAGCGGTCGACGGCGCCGGGCTCGCCTTCGTCTTCGAGGACTATGTGCGGGCGCCGCTTGCCGATGGCCGGCTGATCCGCGTGCTGGAGGACTGGTGCCCGTCCTTCGACGGCTTCTTCGTCTACTATCCGAGCCGCCGCCAGATGCGGCCGGCATTGCGAGCTTTCGTGGATTTCTTCAGGGTCAGCTGTTAGGGGCGCCCGGAAGAAAGCCGGAAGCGGGAGCGTTTGCGCACCATGCAGGCATCCATCACCAACTCCCCAACCCGCTACGGCTGGGCGATGATCATCCTCCACTGGCTGATCGGCATCATCTTCATCGGCCAGTTCGTGCTCGGCTTCGTCATGATGCGGATCGAAAGCCAGCGGACGTCCTTCGAGCTGATCCAGCTGCATAAATCCTTCGGCTTCCTGCTGCTCGGCCTGATCATCCTGCGCATCGCCTGGCGGCTCGGCAATGCGGCGCCGGCGCTTCCGCCTTCGGTCGGAACATTGGAGCGGCGAGCAGCGCCGCTGGCGCATTTCGCGCTCTATGCGTTCCAGGTCGCGTTACCTCTGTCCGGCTGGGCGCTGGTTTCGGTATCGACGCTGGAAATCCCGAGCATGCCGTTCAATCTGTTCGTGATGCCGAACCTGCCGCTCGCCGAATCAGACGCCGCCGAAAATTTCTGGTCGGCGGCGCACTGGTATCTCGCCTATGCCGGTATCGCGCTTGTCGTCCTGCATATCGCTGCGGCACTGCGCCACCACTTCCTGCTGCGCGATAGTGTGCTGACGCGTATGATCACGCCTTCGTCAGGCAGGGAATAGAACGGCATCATCATTCGTTGGTGGGGCGAGATGATAGCAATGCGCTGCCTCAGGAAAAGGACCATCCCCATGCATGCGCGTATCCTCGGATTGGCGGCTTTTGCCGCTTGCCTTGTCATGCCTGTTTACGCGGCGGTCGCCCTCAGTGACGCCGCCGGCAGCTACACGATCAGCCCGGCGGGCTCCAGCATCCGCTTCACCATCGGCAAGGCCGGCGGCGGCGGCTTCGACGGCGCCTTCGCCCGCTTCAAGGGCACGATCCGCATCGACAATGCCGATGTCGGGCGCTCGAAGGTCGACCTTACCATCTATCCCGAGAGCGTCGGCACCGGCCAGGGCCGCATCGATGCCTTCCTGCGCTCCGACGCGGTCTTCGACAGCGCCAATAGTCCGGAAATCCATTTCCGCTCGACCAGCGTGACCCGCACCGGCGATACAACTGCCCTTGTCACCGGCCGGCTGACGGCGCGCGGCAAGACGTTTTCGGAAAAGTTCACCGCCGAGCTGGATGGATTGAAAGCCGGCACGATCAAGTTCCATGTCACCGGCAAGGTGCTGAGGTCACGCTACGGCATGGATGTCGGCACGCCGCTCTACTCCAACGTCGTCGACTTCAACATGACGCTGATGGGGAGGAGGGGCTGACCTTTTCCTCGCACCGGCAAGGCGGGGGAGAGGTGACCCGGCGAAGCCGGGACGGAGCGGGGGACGACGTCCGCGACGGCAAGGCCCTCTGAGAAGTTGGTGATTATCAAGCAGCTTCGCTTCCGACGTCGGTTCTTTATGAAGACCCCTCTCCGTCCCGGCTTCGCCGGGCCACCTCTCCCCACTCCGTGGGGCGAGGAATGGAGCGTATCCTTCATTGGCTTTTCCGCCGATTTCGGGCACACCTCCATCGATGTAACCGACATGGAGAAGCACAATGTTCCGATGGGGTGTTCTGTCGACGGCCAAGATCGGCCGCGAGCAGCTTTTGCCGGCGATCGTGGACTCGGAAAACGGCGTGCTGTCGGCGATCGCCAGCCGCGATCTGGCGAAGGCACGCGCGCTTGCCGACCGCTTCGGCGCTCGCCATGCTTTCGGCTCCTATGAGGAATTGCTCGCCTCCAAGGAGGTCGACGGCGTCTACATCCCGCTGCCCACCTCGCAGCATGTCGAGTGGACGGCAAAGGCGATCGAGGCGGGAAAACATGTGCTGGTCGAGAAGCCGCTGGCGCTCGACGCCAAGGACATTCCGCCGCTGATCAAGCTGCGCGACGCCAAGAAGGTGCTGGTCTGCGAGGCCTTCATGGTCACCTACCACCCGCAATGGATCAAGGTGCGCGACCTCATCGCCGGCGGCGCGATCGGCCGACTGCGCCACGTGCAGGGCGCGTTTTCCTACTACAATGTCGACCCCAAGAACATGCGCAACCAGCTCGATCTCGGCGGCGGCGCGCTGCCCGATATCGGTGTCTATCCGACGGTGTCGACTCGGTTCTCAACCGGCAAGGAGCCAGTCCGCGTGCAGGCGACGATCGAGCGCGACAAGACCTTCGGCACCGACATCTACTCCTCGATCCGCGCCGATTTCGGCGACTTCGAACTGTCCTTCTACCTCTCGACGCAGATGGCGGCGCGGCAGGTGATGGTGTTCCACGGCGAGAAGGGTTTCATCGAGGTCTTTGCCCCGTTCAATGCCGGCCTCTACGACCACCACCGCATCGAGTTGCACAACCAGAACCACACCGAGGCGCAGGTATTCCGCTTCCCCGGCACGCAGCAGTACCGGCTGGAGTGCGAGGCCTTCGTGCGTGCCGCCCAGGGCGGCAAGGACCGCGTCTTCACACTGGAGGAATCAGTGCTCAACCAGAAGGTCATCGACGCCATCTTCCGCGCCGGCAACAAGGACGGCTGGGAGCCCGTCTGACACGTCGCCAATGGCTGTTTTGGGGGGAGGAAAACATGGCTGACGACGCGGACGTCATCATCGTCGGCGCGGGGCTGGCGGGCCTCGTCGCCGCGGCCGAGCTGGCCGAGGCCGGCAGAAAGACCATCATCGTCGACCAGGAGCCGGAACAATCGCTGGGCGGCCAAGCCTTCTGGTCGTTCGGCGGGCTGTTCCTGGTCGATTCGCCCGAGCAGCGGCGCATGCGCATCCGCGATTCCCACGACCTCGCGCTCGAAGACTGGATGGGCACCGCCGCCTTCGACCGGCCTGAGGACTTCTGGCCGCGCAAATGGGCGGTGGCCTATGTCGGCTTCGCCGCCGGCGAGAAGCGCTCCTGGCTGATCGAGCGCGGGTTGAAGTTTTTCCCCGTCGTCGGCTGGGCCGAGCGCGGCGGCGGCAATGCGTCCGGCCACGGCAATTCGGTGCCGCGCTTCCACATCACCTGGGGCACCGGGCCGGGCGTGCTCGAACCGTTCGTGCAGCGCGTGCGCGAGGCGCAAAAGCGAGGGCTCGTCCAGTTCAAGTTCCGCCACCGGGTCAACGAGATCACGCAAACCGGCAAGACGGTGACCGGCGTGCGCGGCGACGTCCTCGAGGCAAGCACTGTCGAACGCGGCCGCAAGAGCTCGCGCGACGTGGTCGGCGATTTCGAGCTGCGGGCGCAAGCGGTGATCGTCGCCTCGGGCGGCATCGGCGGCAATCACGAGCTGGTGCGCCAGAACTGGCCGCAGCGCCTGGGCACGGCGCCGAAACGGATGATCACCGGCGTGCCCGATCATGTCGACGGGCGCATGCTGGCAATCTCGGAAGCGGCCGGCGGCAGCGTCATCAACCGCGACCGCATGTGGCACTATGTCGAGGGGATCAAGAACTGGGCGCCGATCTGGACGGATCACGCGATCCGCATCCTGCCCGGTCCGTCATCGCTCTGGCTCGATGCGCGTGGAAAACGGCTGCCGGTGCCGCTTTATCCCGGCTTCGACACCTTAGCCACGCTCGGCCACATCATGAGCACCGGCTTCGACTATTCCTGGTTCATCCTGACCAAGAAGATCATCCAGAAGGAGTTCGCGCTGTCGGGCTCGGAACAAAACCCCGATCTCACCGGCAAAAGCTGGCGGCAGGTTCTGGATCGCGCGACGTCGGGCATTCCCGGCCCGGTGAAAGCCTTCATGGAAAAAGGCGAAGATTTCATCGTCGAGGCCGGGTTGCCGAAGCTGGTGGCGCGGATGAACGCGCTGGCCGGCGGCGAGCCGCTGCTCGATGTGGCGCAGGTCGAACGCGAGATCCGCGCCCGCGACATGCAGCTCGACAATCCGTTCTCCAAGGATGCGCAGATCACCGCGCTGCGCGGCGCGCGCGCCTATCTCGGCGACAGGCTGATCCGCACGGCCAAGCCGCACAAGATGCTCGATCCGGCAAACGGTCCGCTGATTGCCGTGCGCCTCAACGTGCTCACCCGCAAGACGCTGGGCGGCCTGCAGACCGACCTCGACAGCCGCGTGCTCGATGCCGCCGGACAGCCCGTGCCGGGGCTCTATGCGGTCGGCGAGGTCGCCGGCTTCGGCGGCGGCGGCGTGCATGGCTATGCGGCGCTGGAAGGCACCTTCCTCGGCGGTTGCATCTTTTCCGGCCGCAGCGCGGGGCGGGCGGCGGCGGGTGCGGTGGTCTGAACGATCGAACGGTGTTCTTGCAAGCTCGTGAGCCAGACCACCTTGTCTGCTGCGGCATCATTCCGGCGATTGATTATTCCTTGAAGTCGGTCCCAGAAAAAGCGTGACGATGCGCGGAGACTGCAACAGGGCCGGCTCCGGCAACTTTGGACACTTTCCTAAGCAAGAGCGCCTCATGCGGCGGGTACCCACGCGCTTTAACAGATGCTAATATTCTCCGTTACTCGGGAACGTCGCAATGTCCAAGATTTGCTTGTTGTGCGCGTGCCTTCTTTTTCTGGCCGGCTTGTCGACACCGGCTGCCTCTGAAGCCCAAATAGGTCAACGGAGCCACAGATATGCACTTGTGATCGGCAACTCCGCCTACCGCTATGCGCCATCGCTCCCCAACGGGGTGAATGACGCCAATGCGATCGCTCAGGTTTTGCGAGAGACAGGTTTTGAGGTCACCCTCGGATTGGATGCTGACGCATCAACGTTCAGGGAACTCATCGGAAAATTCAGGCGAAACTTGCAGCCGGGTGACGTCTCCCTTTTTTACTACGCCGGACACGGGCTCCAAGCGAACGGAGAAAACTACTTATTGCCTGTTGATGCCGCCCTTCAACGTCCGGCCGACTTGGCTCTCGAGGCTGAGCGCCTGCAAGACATTATCGCCGCCATGACGGCCGAGGAAAATACCGCCATCGTCCTTCTTGATGCCTGTCGGGACAATCCTTTCGTTAAGCAATTGAGTGGACAGGGTCAAAGTCGCGGCCTTGCCATAGGAAAGGGGCTGGGAGCCTTGGAGGCTGGCAGGGGAGTCTTTATCGGCTTTGCAACACAGCCCGGCAACGTCGCCCTCGATGGAGCCGTCAATCATAGCCCGTTTGCAGACTCTCTCGTGAAGCGCATAAAAACTCCTTCGATCGACATTGAAATCCTTATGCGTCGCGTCCGGTTGGACGTCATGAACGAGACTGCCGGGAGGCAGGTCCCCTGGAGCAACTCATCCCTGGTGGAGCCGGGGTTCTCATTCAACCCAGATGCCGCGTCTAGTCGGTCTCCGGCAGAACCCTATCAGCCAGACATCAACACGGCGACGGAGCTCGAATTTTGGAAATCGATCAAGGATACATCCGATGTCTCGATGTATCGCGCCTATCTAGCGGCATTTCCGAATGGTGCATTTATCGAAATTGCAAAGAGCCGAATTGCCAAGTTCGAAGCACCTGCGCCGCCACACAAAAAAATCCTGCCGAAGAAGGTCAGTCGCAAACCGCTAACCTCGTTGCCTATCAATGAACCCTCCGCCAATCGTTCGGCGGAAACGACCGCATCTCCTAAACCAGAATCCATTGGGCGATGCAGGGATGGCAACAAAGAGAGATGTCGCCAGAGATGCCGTGAGGGCGCAAGGCGTGCCTGTCGTAAGCTGCAACAGCTAGGGGGTTAACAACGCCGATGACTGCCTCGTGGGGCGACTTAGGGCGCGTCGCGGCGGGCGTGGTTGACCCGCGATCCGACGACACGATGTGAGGGTATGCCGCCAAACTATCGGCTGGCTAGCATCATGCGGTTGCCTTCGCTGTCGCGGAATTCGGCCACGGTGCGGCCCGGCTGCCATGGCGCTTCCTGCGGCTCGGTGACGATCTCGACGCCCTTGGCCTTGAGCGAAGCGACAGTTGCTTCGACATCATCGTCGACCAGGACGAGCACCGGCTCGGCGCTTGGTGCCGCATCGGTGCGGCTGATGAAATGCAGGTTGGTGACCGCGAAGGGAAAAGCCACCTCGACCCAGCGCCAGCCACCATCGCCCATCGGGTGATCGGCAATGACCTGGCAGGCAAGGTTTTCGGTATAGAACGCCTTGGCGGATACGGGCAGTTCGGCAAACTGGATATGCATTATGTCTCTCCTCATCGCGGCCGCGGGCGCGGCCTCTACGCGTGAAAGACGTCTGCCCCCGGCCGGCGCGGCCTCTACGCGTGAAAGACGTCTGCCCCCGGCAAAAAGATTCGCGAGCCGATGAGAATCTTTTCGGCGACGCGAAACGTCTTCCTCACGCAGACACATGAAACAGGAGACGACAAATGAACTACAACCTCATCCGCTACGGCGTGAAGGACGCCAGCATCGCCGAGAACCGGACGCTGGTGGCAAAGGTGTTCGAGGCGCTGGATGAAACGAAACCGCAATCCGTGCGCTATCTCGTGCTCGAACTCGACAACGGCGAATTCATCCACGTCGTCGGTTATGAAAAAGACAGTTCGGCGCTTACAGGGCTCGAGGCTTTCAAGGCCTTCGGCGCCGATCACGCCGGGCGGCGCTCGACACCGCTGGTCCGCTCGCCGGCGAAGATCATCGGCAACTACCATATGCTGGCGAACACAGACGAGGCCGTGCCGGCCTAACCGGGCGCGGTATGGCCCAGCGAGCCGGCGATTGAGAGAACCAGGACGATGAGCACAGCGAAATTCGACCGCTCAGCACTTGAATCCATGCTCGTCGGCCTGCGGCCTAAACTGCACCGCTATGCCGCCCGCATGGCCGGCTCGGCGATCGAGGGCGAGGACATCGTGCAGGAGGCGGCGGTGAAGGCGCTTGCCGCGCATGACGGCGGCGCCTCGGTCGAGCGTCCAGAGCAGTGGCTGTTCCGCATCGCCCATAATGCGGCGCAGGATCATCTGCGCCGCCGCCAGCGGGAGCGCTCCCGCATGACCGAGGCCGACATGACCGGAATAGAAGATCTCTCCGCCAGCGCGGAGGCGCGGCTCGCGGCGGCGACGAGCCTGCGCAGCTTCATGCAGCTTACGCTGGCGCATCGCAGCGCGGTGATCCTCGTCGACGTGCTCGGCCTCAGCCTGTTTGAGACCTGCGAGGCGACGGGCGCCACGCTTGCCGCCACCAAGGCGGCGCTGCATCGAGGTCGGGCTGAGTTGAAGGCGCTGGCAGCGGCGCCGGACGAAGTGCCCGTACCGAAGCTCGGTCCGCAAGAGGAGCGTTGGCTGCGCCGTTACGTCGACCTGTTCAACGCGCGCGACTTCGACGCCGTCAGGGCGCTGATCGCCGAGGACATCCAGGTCGACGTCGTCAACCGTACCCGCTTGCAGGGCAAGAAGGAGGCCTCGACCTATTTCGGCAATTACGACCGCGTCGGCGACTGGGCGCTGTCGCTCGGCTTCGTCGAGGGCCGGCCGGCGATCCTTATCCGCAACCCGCAGGCGGGCGATGCGGTGCGCGGCTTCGTGCTGATCGACTGGCGCGGCGATCAGGTCGCGGGGATCCGCGATTTCCGTTACGCGCCCTATTGTGTCACAGAGGCGGATATCCGCTTCGTCGAAGATTGAGCCGAGGCGGTGCGAGCAGGTTTGTCGCGCAGCGCGCGCTGACAAGGATCGGCAAGCGCTTTACCGGAGGCATCCCTGGACCGGCACTCGCTCAGTGCCGCCGAATCCCTCTTTTTAACGAAAAATAGTTCGGTTATGGTTGCGGCCATGAAGCTCAAGGACGAGAAGAAACTGGATGCCGTTATTGCCGCGACCTGTCGCCTGGCGGCCGAGCGCGGGCTGTTCGGCCTGACCCTGGCCGAAATCGCCAAGGCGGCCGGCATCGGTACGAGCACGCTTTATGTCTATTTCGCCGATAAGGAGGCGCTGTTCAACGAGGTGTTCCGCCGCGCCAAGCGCGAGGCGGTGGATTTCTATGGCGGCGAAATTGACGCCACGGCGCCGCTCAAGGCGCGAGTGCGCGGCGTGTGGACCAGGATGCTTGATCATCGCCTGCGTTGGCACGACCAGGTCAGCTTCATGGAGCAATTTGTCGGCTCTTCCTTCATGAGCGATGAGAGCCGCGCCTACAGCTCGCGGCTCAGCGACGGGCTGATGCAGATCGTCACCGAGGGACAGGGGGCGGAGGCGCTGAAAGCTGTGCCGGCACCTTTCCTGACCTCGCTGTTCATCGGCTCGGTCCGCGAGACCGCGCGGCTGATTCGCGCCGGGGCGATCACCGACACTGAAGAAAGCCGTGCCGTCGCCTTCCAGCTCTGTTGGGACGGCATCCGGTCCTGACAGGCTTTTTTTGCTTGTTAAGCGAATAAATTTTCGCTAATGATTGGCGAATAAATTTTCGCTAAAGGAGCAATGTCATGTCTGTTGAAGGTTCCCCCGTTGTCCTGATCACCGGCGCCTCGACCGGGATCGGCCACGCCGCCGTGCATCTCTTCGCCGAACGCGGCTGGCGCGTCGCCGCCACCATGCGGAACCCTCCCGCCAGCGCTGCGCCGGCGGAACATCAGCACGTTACGGTGCTGCCGCTCGACGTTACCGATCCTGCTTCGGTCAAGACGGCGGTCACGGCAACGCTGGAGCGATTTGGCCGGATCGATGTCGTCGTCAACAACGCCGGCTACGGTCTGTTCGGCCCGTTCGAAACGGCGACCGACGAACAGATCCGCCGCCAGTTTGCCACCAATGTCGATGGCGTCTTCGCCGTGACTCGCGCGGTCCTGCCGGCAATGCGCCGTCAGGGCAGCGGCACGATCATCAATATCGCCTCGCTTGGAGGTCTGATAACTCTTCCCTTTTTCTCCCTCTATCATGCGACCAAATTCGCAGTGGTCGGCTTCACCGAGTCCTTGTCCTTCGAGCTCGCGCCGCTCGGCATCCGCGCCAAGGTCATCGCGCCGGGCGGGGTGGCCACGGATTTCACCGGTCGATCGCTCGCGCAGACATTCGCGGAGGGTGAGCATGCCTATAGCGACACCCTGTCCAAGGTCATGGCGGCGATGACTGCGCGGCGGGGCAACTATTCCAGCCCTGCGTCAATCGCCGAGATCATTTTCACGGCAGCGACCGACAGCACCGGCCGGGTTCTGTATCTCGCCGGTCCAGATGCCGAACAGGCCTTCGCACTGCGCCAGAGCTTGTCGGAGGCGGAAAGGCTGGAAATGGTGAGGCAACATTCGGGCCTGTGATAGGCGCCGCCCCTCTCCATGACGTGCCATGGACGCACTGGACCATGATGGCATTGCCCCACGATCCGATCGGTACGACCGGAGCCTGGTGCGCCGCAACTCACGCGTCAAAAGCTGCGGCAATCAGGTCCGCCATAAATATCGATGTTTAAAACATCAGTAATTGACGATCAGACCTTTTAATGTATGGTGGAGCACCGAGACCTCATATCTCAGAACTGATCCAGAGGGTCGTCGGTGATAACCGCACCGCAATTGCGCGCCGCCAGATCGCTGCTTGGCATCGATCAGCGCCGGCTAGCCGAATTGTCCGGCTTGTCGGTGCCGACGATCCAACGCATGGAAGCCAGCGGGTCGATCATCCGGGGCAATGTCGATTCACTGATGAAACTGATCGCGGCGCTTGAGATGGCCGGCATCGAATTGATCGGGGAAGGCGCGGCCAGCCAGGGCGGCGGACGCGGCGTGCGGCTGAAGACCGGGATCGATCCGGCCAGGGCATCCGATGCCGGCGATGCCGAGCCCGGCGGGGGTCTGCCGTGATTTCGAGCGTTGCTTTTCTGTTGTGCGGCCCTGCCGCGCTTCTGGGAACAGCCATCATGGCCGCAGTGGTCGGCCGGCGCGCCCCGGCGACGAGCCTGGTTTATGGGGCGGCGCTCGCCATTTCGGCCGCCTTGCTCGCGATCGTCGCGGGCCATCTCGCGGACAATCCCGGCGTGGTATCCGCCGTCGCCTTGCCGCTCGGGCTGCCGTGGACCGGCGCCCGGTTCCGCCTCGACAGCCTGTCGGCATTCTTCCTCGTCGTCGTCAATTTGGGCGGCGCCGTCACCAGTCTCTACGGTCTTGGCTATGGCCGGCACGAATCCCAACCGCATCGGGTGCTGCCGTTCTATCCGGCCTTCCTCGCCGGCATGAACCTCGTCGTGCTGGCCGACGATGCCTTCAGCTTCCTGCTGTCGTGGGAATTCATGTCGCTCGCCTCCTGGGCGCTGGTCATGGCGCACCATCGCGACGAGGCCAACAGGCGGGCCGGCTACATCTATTTGGTGATGGCGAGCTTCGGCACGCTGGCGCTGCTGCTTGCCTTCGGCCTGCTGGCCGGGCCGGCGGGAACCTATGCGTTCGACGCGATGCGGGCGGCGCATCCCGGCCTGCTCGCCGCCGGCGCGGTGCTCGCCCTCATGCTGCTCGGCGCCGGTTCCAAGGCCGGCCTGGTGCCGCTGCACGCCTGGTTGCCGCTTGCTCATCCGGCAGCACCCAGTCACGTCTCGGCATTGATGAGCGGCATCATGACGAAGGTCGCCATCTACGGTTTCATCCGCGTGGTGTTCGACCTGCTGGGCGAGCCGGCGTGGTGGTCGGGCGTCGTCGTCCTTCTCATCGGCGGCGCGACGGCGGTTCTGGGCATCCTCCATGCGCTGATGGAGAAGGACCTCAAGCGGCTGCTGGCCTACAGCACAATCGAGAATATCGGCGTCGTCTTTGCCAGCCTCGGCTTAGCGCTCGCCTTCAAGGCGAACGCCATGCCGTCGGCCGCCGCGCTGGCCTTCACGGCGGCGCTCTTCCACGTGCTGAACCATTCCTTCTTCAAGAGCCTGCTGTTCTTCGGCGCCGGCGCGGTGCTCTCGGCGACCGGCGAACGCGACATGGAGAGACTGGGCGGCCTCATCCATCGCCTGCCGGTGACCAGCTTCGTTTTCCTCGTCGGCTGCGTCTCGATCTCGGCGCTGCCGCCTTTCAACGGCTTCGCCTCCGAATGGCTGGTCTTCCAGGCCATATTGCAGAGCCCCGAGCTGCCGCAATGGGGCCTGAAGGTCATCGTTCCGGCCGTCGGCGGCATGCTGGCGCTGGCGGCGGCATTGGCCGCGGCCTGCTTCGTCAAGGCATTCGGCATCACCTTCCTCGGCCGGGCGCGATCGACGGCGGTGGAACGGGCGCATGAGGTCGACCGCTGGTCGTTGGCTGCCATGGCCATGCTTGCGGTCTTCTGCCTGCTCGCCGGCATTCTGCCCGGCTTTGTCATCGACAGCCTGTCGCCGGTGACGCTTTCGCTCATTGGCGACCGCATGCCGGTTCAGACGGCGCAGCCCTGGCTGTCGATCGTGCCGATCGCCGAGAGCCGCAGCTCCTACAATGGCCTGCTGGTGTTCGTCTTCATCACCATCTCGGCCTCGCTCGCGGCCTTCTTCATCCACCGCTTCGCCTCGCACGCGCTGCGCCGGGGCCCGGCATGGGGATGCGGCTTCGCCGACGCAGTACCCTCCGCGCAATACACGGCCGTCAGCTTCGCACAGCCCATTCGCCGGGTGTTCGGCAGCTTCGCGTTCCGCGCCCGCGAGACGGTGGAAATGCCGGCGCCGGGCGCGCTCGAACCGGCGCGCCTCAAGGTGGATTTCCACGATGTGGCCTGGGAGACGTTCTACCAGCCGATCACCGGCGCGATCGATTTCGCCACCGATCGGCTGAACCACTTGCAGTTCCTGACGATCCGCCGCTATCTGACCCTGGTCTTCCTCTACCTCGTCATCCTGCTTCTGGTGCTCGCGCTATGGCCGTGATTTTCGAGCTGGCCGTGCAGGGCGCGCAGATGCTTCTGGTGCTTTTGCTGGCGCCGCTGCTGATCGGCTTCGTGCGCAAGGTGAAGGCGAGGCTGGTCAGGCGGCAGGGACCTTTGCTGATCCAGCCCTATCGCGATCTCATCCGGCTGATGCGCAAGGAGGTCGTGCTGGCGGACAATGCATCCTGGCTGTTCCGGGTGACGCCCTATCTGATCTTCGCCGCCACCTGGGTTGCGGCGGCGCTCGTTCCGACATTCGCCGCCGGCCTCCAGTTCAGTTGGACCGCCGATCTCATCGTCATCGTGGCGCTGCTCGGCAGCGCGCGCTTCTTCCAGGCGCTGGCCGGAATGGACGTAGGCACCAGCTTCGGCGGCATCGGCGCCAGCCGCGAGGTGATGATCGCCTCGCTTGCCGAACCAGCGATGCTGCTCATCGTGTTCAGCCTGGCGCTCGTCGCCGGCGCCACGCAGCTATCGACGGTCGCCGCCTTCATGGGCTCGCCCGAGGTCGGACTGCGGGTGTCGCTCGGCATGTCGCTGATCGCCCTGGTGATGGTGGCGATCGCCGAGAACGCGCGCATCCCGGTCGACAATCCGGCCACGCATCTGGAGCTCACAATGGTCCATGAGGCGATGATCCTGGAATATTCCGGCCGCCATCTGGCGATGATCGAACTCGCCACCTTCCTCAAGCTCGTGCTCTACGTGTCGCTGATCTCCTGCGTCTTCCTGCCCTGGGGCCTGGCGCATGCCGGGGCGGGGCCGAAAGCGCTGGCGCTCGGCGCCGCCGCCTATCTGGTCAAGCTCGCGGTGCTTGCCGTCCTGCTTGCCGTGTTCGAGACGGCGGTCGCCAAGATGCGCGTCTTCCGCGTGCCGGATTTCCTCGGCGCGGCGCTGATGCTGGCGCTGCTCGGCACGCTCTTGCTGTTCGTCTCGCGGAGCCTGTGATGAACGGTCTCACCTTCGACATCGCCCATCTGCTCGCCGGCAGCCTGGTGCTGGTCTCCTTCATGATGCTCTACCAGGACCGGTTGTTCGCGCTGATCAATGTCTTTGCGCTCCATGCGGTGGTGCTTGCTCTGTCGGTTGCCTGGCAGGCCTATATCCAGGACGCGCATCATCTCTACATCACCGCGGCAATAGCGCTGGTCTTCAAGGCGGTCGTCATTCCGGTCGGGCTGCATCGCATCATCCAGCGGCTCGGCATCCACCGCGACATCGAGACCGCCGTCGGCATCGGCCCGACCATGCTCGCGGGCATAGGGCTGGTGACGCTCTCCATGGTGCTGATGCTTCGCGTGACGCCCGAGGCCGACCCGCTCGCCCGCGAGGATCTCGCCTTCGCGCTGTCGATCATATTGCTGGGGCTCCTGGTGATGGTCACAAGGCGCAACGCCGTCAGCCAGGTCGTCGGCTTCATGTCGCTGGAGAACGGCCTGGTGCTGGCCGCAACCGGCGCCAAGGGCATGCCGCTGGTCGTCGAGATCAGCGTCGCCTTCTCGATCCTGATCGCCTTCATCGTTATCGGGGTCTTCCTGTTCCGCATCCGGGAGCGGTTCGATTCGGTCGATGTCGGCGCGCTCGACGACTACCGGGGAGAGCGCCGGTGACCGCCTTCTCCTTCGACGCCGTGGCCGCCATCCTTTTCATTCCCGCGGGCGCCGCGGCAATCCTGGCGGCGCTGCCGAATTACAAGATGACGGCGAGCGTCAATGTTGCGGCAAGCTTCCTGACCCTGCTTGCGGCACTGTCGCTGTTCGTCACCGACCGGCCGGCGCCGGGGCAATATCTCATCGTCGACGACCTCAACATCGTCTTCATCGTGCTCAACACATTCGTCGGCTTCACCACCAGCGTGTTCAGTGCGTCCTATATCGCGCATGAGCTGGAGACCGGCCGGCTGACCGCGCCCAACCTGCGGTTCTATCACGCGATGTACCAGATCATGATGTTCGGCATGAACCTGGCCTTCGTGTCGAACAATATCGGCCTGATGTGGGTCGCGGTGGAGCTCGCCACGCTGACCACCGTGCTGATGGTCGGCATCTACCGCACGCATGAGGCGCTGGAGGCGGCCTGGAAGTATTTCATCTTGGGAAGCGTCGGCATCGCGCTTGCTCTCTTCGGCACCATCCTGGTCTACATGGCCGCCCAGCCGGTCGTCGGCGCGGGCACCAACGCCATGGTCTGGTCGGTGCTGATCGACAAGGCGGCGCATTTCGACCCGGCCCTGCTCAGCGTCGCCTTCATCTTCCTGCTGCTCGGCTACGGCACCAAGGTCGGGCTCGCGCCGCTGCATGCCTGGCTGCCCGACGCGCATGCCGAAGGCCCGACGCCGATCTCGGCGGTGCTGTCAGGCCTGCTGCTCAACGTCGCGCTCTACGCCGTGCTGCGCTTCAAGCTCCTGCTCGCCGCGAGCCCGGAGGCGATCGGCCCGGGACCGCTGATGGCCACGATGGGGCTAACCTCGCTGATCTTCGCGGCCTTCATGCTCTACCGCCGCCGCGACATCAAACGCCTGTTCGCCTATTCCTCGATCGAGCATATGGGCATCATCGTCTTCGCCTTCGGTATGGGCGGCCCGCTCGCCAACTTCGCCGGCCTGCTACACATGGTCATGCACAGCCTGACCAAGTCGGCGATCTTCTTTGCCGTCGGCCATATCGCGCAGGTCAAGGGCACACAGAAGATCTCCGAGATCAGGGGGTTGACCGAAAGCCACCCAGGGCTCGGCTGGGCGCTCGTCATCGGCGTCGTGGCAATAGCCGGCCTGCCGCCGCTCGGCATCTTCATGAGCGAATTCCTGGTCGTTAGCTCGACCTTCGCCAGATATCCGTGGCTGGCGATCCCGCTGGTGTTCGGACTGCTCATCGCCTTCGGCGCGCTGTTGCTGCGGCTGACCGGCCTCGCCTTCGGCGAGCCGCGCGGCGGTACGGCGCCGGTCGAAGCATCTTACGTGCCGATGTATTCGCACCTCGCTCTGGTGTTTACCGCCGGCATCTATCTGCCGGCGCCGCTGGTCGCGTGGTTCCAGCATGTCGCCGGTATCCTGGGGTAAGGCCATGAGCAGGAAGAACATGCCCGCGCTCGCGGATCTCATCGAGGCCGCCCGCCAGGTCGAGCACCACGCGCCCTGGCGGCGCGCCGTGGTGGCTCCGAAGGCCTGGGACCTTGCCGTCGAACAGCTCGCCCATGGCCGCTGGAGCCTGCTCGGCCTGTGGGGACAGCCGGACAGGGTGCACATGGCGCTTCTCGACGAGGCGCGGAATGTCGGCGTCATCAGCCTGGACTGCCGCGGCGGCCGCTACCCATCGGTCGGCCAGCAGCATCCGCCGGCCTTGCGGCTGGAACGCGCCGCGGCGGACCTCTTCGGGCTGGCGCCGCAGGGCCTGCCCGATACCCGCCGCTGGCTCGACCACGGCCAGTGGGGCGTCAGCCACCCGCTGGCGGCGCGGCCGGGCGGGCCGGCAGCCGCGTCCTCCTACCGGTTCCTGACGGCGGAAGGTGAGAGCCTCCACCAGATCGCGGTCGGGCCGGTGCATGCTGGCATCATCGAGCCTGGGCATTTCCGCTTCACGGCAGGCGGCGAAACCGTGGTGCGGCTGGAGGAGCGGCTGGGCTATGTGCACAAGGGAATCGAAGGCCTGATGGCCGGCGCGCCCATCGACCGTGCAGCAAAACTCGCGGGCAGAACGTCGGGCGACAGCACGGTCGCCTATTCGTTCGCCTTTGCCCGCGCGGTAGAGGCGGCGCTCGGCGTCACGCCACCGCCGCGCGCAATCTGGCTGCGGGCGCTGATGGCGGAGCTCGAGCGTCTGGCCAATCACCTTGGCGATATCGGCGCCATCTGCAACGACGCCGCCTTTGCGCTGATGCACGCGCATTGCGGCGTGCTGCGCGAACGCGCGCTGCGCGCCGCCGATGCCGCCTTCGGCCATCGCCTGATGCGCGACCGCATCGTGCCCGGCGGCGTGGCAAGCGATCTGAACGACGCCGGCGCGAACGCCATTCGATCGCTGGTCGCGGAAATCAGGCAACGCTTTCCGCATCTGGTCGAGCTCTACGACAACACGGCTTCGCTGCAGGACCGAACGGTGGCGACCGGCCGGCTCCAGGTCGGGCTTGCCCGACAATATGCCGCCGGCGGCTATGTCGGCCGGGCCTCCGGCCGGGATTTCGACGCACGGCGCGATCTTGCCTACGCGCCCTATGACGAGCTCGCCTTCGATGTGCCGGTCCTCCAGGAGGGCGACGTCAACGCGCGCGTCTGGGTCCGCGTGCGCGAGGTCGAGCAAAGCCTGTCGCTCGTCGAGCAGATCCTCGGGCGGCTGCCCGGCGGTCCGATCCGCGGGGACATTGCTCTTGCAGATGGACCGCGCGAGGGCATGGCGCTGGTCGAGGGTTTTCGCGGCGACATACTGGCCTGGCTGCGCATCGGCGAGGGCGGCTTGATCGAGCGCTGCCATCTGCGCGATCCCTCATGGTTCCAGTGGCCGCTCCTGGAAGCGGCGATCGAGGGCAACATCGTGGCCGACTTCCCGATCTGCAACAAATCCTTCAACTGCTCCTATTCCGGCCATGATCTCTAGGCTGGGCCAAGGCACGCCGTCATGCGCAAGCTCCTCTTCGAAAGCCTGATCCGCCCTCCCTTGACCGAGCGCCCACCGCAGTCGAGCGATGCGGCGATCGACGAACTGGCACGCGCTCTCGACGGCGCTGCCCGCAAGCGGCTCGGCCGGAGCCTGTCGATCCGCGCGGTCGACGCCGGTTCCTGCAATGGCTGCGAGCTCGAGATGCACGCGTTGAGCAACGCCTTCTACGACATCGAGCGCTTCGGCTTCCGCTTCGTCGCGTCGCCGCGCCATGCCGACGTGCTGCTCGTCACCGGGCCGGTCACCAAAAACATGCGCGAGGCGCTGAAGCGGACCTGGGACGCGACGCCCAACCCGAAATGGGTGGTCGCGCTCGGCGGCTGCGCTAAGGACGGCGGCTGCTTCGCCGGCAGTTACGCAATTGTCGGCGGGGTGTCGGACGTGGTGCCCGTCGACCTGCACATTCCAGGCTGCCCGCCGCCGCCGATCGAGATCCTCAAAGGATTGATCGCGCTGCTCGATGGGGCGAATGGGAAGGCCGACGCTTCCAAGGTGAAGAGCGGAGGGGATCCGGCCGCCATGCGGCAGCTCACTGATCGATGACGAGCCGCAGCACCTTGGACGCCGGCAAGAGCCGCACCTGCCCCAGTGGAAGGCGATGAAATCCTGCTTGATGCCGTCGGCGATTACAGGCGTACGCCCGTGGCACTTCGGACCGGCATGGGGCTTCTTGCCCAGACAGGATGCAATGATGCTTTGCCTATCTGCTAAGCTCCCTTAGCAGCGTCCTCGATCAACTTGACAATCAAGTTGCGAAACCTCTCGCCAGACCTATCCCCTATATTTCCGACATCCTCTGCCACCATCCCGGGCGAAGAAACTGACGCCGCCCCACTCAGTTGAACCCTGACTGTGAACGTCTTTCTGGCCGTCTTTTCCAATCCTTCTCTGTAGATCTGGAACCGGAGGGAGGGCGTTAACGCTTTGACTTCGCGGCGTGGCGTGGTGTCTATGTATATGGCCACCTCGCCCGCCACCTCTGCCCTGGCCGCTTCCAACGACGCGACCACGATATCGTTTAACCAGGCCCTGGCCTGAGCACCGAAGTCCGCCATTTGGGCATCCGCCTTGTCATTGCGGATGCGCTTCTGTTGCTGACGGTGAGCTTCCTTGCCGCGTTCAAGGGCTTCTTTGAATCTAGACATCCTAGTCGCCTCCGATTTTGTCGGCCCATGAGGCTGGCCATCAATCGGCCACGGATCTCCCAACAGATAGAACGCGTGCAATCGACGTCCGTTGCGTAGGTTGTACCCCCGAAATTTTCCACGGTCTTTGGCCGGCATCGCGCTCCCGCTCGCGGCGGATCATGTGGGCCGGTCGAGGCCACATAAGCACAGCGCTTAAAAGAGACGCGCCGCCGCGGTTAACCACCTTCGTATTTTAAGCCGAACTCAATGGGGTATTGGCCGTTTTGGGGCCATGGAAGACCGCCAACCCAGATTCCGCTGTCATCCTGAGCCGTCTGGAACCTGGACCGTCTGGGATGATGTAGCCGATCAGCCAGCAACCTTGGGAGGACGTAAGCTGGTTGGCCGCACATGGGAGCGCGCCAAGACTGCCCGCGACTTGCTCAGGCGGATTTACGACAATCGGCTCGACGCTCGATCGGTCAGACAAGACTCACCGATCACTTCTGCCAGTCGCGTCGATGATCTCATTTCATCAATTCGGAGGGCAAGATTTCGATAGAGGCATAAACATAGGCGGGAGCTCTGCGATCATGCGCAGGCCGGTTCGACAGTCTCACATGACAGTTCTCATCCACGCCAGGAAGGACTCCATCACCGCGGATCGCGGACTGTGGTGCATCCAAACGACGTAGAAGCCGTAGCCCGGCAAGGACAATGGATGCGCTTTGACAAGCGAACCGTTTTCCAGCTCGCGGCCGACCACGACGTCACTTAAGATCGCAATTCCTTGCCCGGCGGCAACCGCGTCGATCGCGTGCAGTTCCTCGCGGAAGCTCAAATCCCAGGCTTTGTCCGGGATCAGCTCCGGATCGATCGAACGGGCCGTCGCCAGCCATCGGCGCCAGGTGGGAGCGTCCGGATCGCGGTTCATCCAGTCGAAATGGATCAACGGATAACGCAACAGATCGGCGGCACGCTCAATCGCCCGCCCATCGCTTGCCAGCAATCGCGGACTGCAAATGGGAAAGAAGGAATCGCGGCACAGCTCTTGCCCGGCAAAGCCCAAAGGCGGGCGCCGCGTATAGCGGATCGCCACATCCGCGGCGCCGGCGCGCAGATCGAGCAGCGCGTCCGTCCCGATGATCTCCAGCGGCACGGCCGGGTTGGCCTCGCGCCATTTCGGCAGCCGAGGCACCAGCCATCGGCTCGCGAAAGCGTTCGGGCTTGTCACCCGCAGGGGCGCTTGAAAATCCGGCTCGGCGACGGCGGCAAGGGAGCCGGCGAGAAGATCGAAGCCGTTGCGCAGGATAGGAAACAGGCGCGTTCCCGCACTGGTCAGCACGAGCGGGCGCGGCCGGCGCTGGAACAGCTTGCGGCCGCATATCTCTTCCAGCAAACGGACCTGGTGGCTGATCGCTGTCGGCGTCACGCCGAGCTCCGCCGCCGCGGCCTTGAAGCTGCCGTGCCGGGCGGCCGCCTCGAAGGCGTGCAAGGCGCGGAGCGGCGGGCGGTTTGTCATGCCGGCAGCCTAGATGAATTCTTCTCATCCAGCAGCCAAGAATTTCGCTTTTGCGGAAGGTTGCCTCCCTGTGAGACCATTGTCCTGCTGGAACCGGGGGCGACAACGATGGAGATCCCAAGACAGACCGAAGCGTTATCGGGCCGATCCCATGCTCCGGGCACGGCGATCGAACAGCTACTACGGCAGGGCTTACGGGGCGAAGTGGTGTTGGCGACGGACGCGGCCTACGACGAGGCGCGCAGGGTCTGGAACGGGGCAATCGACAAACGCCCTGCCGCAATCGTCTTTTGCGCCGATCCCGATGACGTTGTCCGTGCCGTCACCTATGCCAGGGCACAAGGCCATCTCGTGGCGGTTCGCAGCGGCGGCCATAACGTCGCCGGCCTGTCCGTCTGCGACGATGGGATGGTGATCGATCTATCGCGCATGAAGAAGATCGCCGTCGATCCGGAGCGCCGCATCGCCTGGGCCGAAGCCGGCCTGACCCTCGGCGAGTTCGACGCAGCCACACAGGCGCACGGCCTCGCCACGACCATGGGCGTCAACGGCGACACCGGTATTGCCGGCCTCACGCTGGGTGGCGGCTTCGGCAAGCTTGGGCGCAAGCACGGCCTGAGTTGCGATAATCTGATCGCGGCTGAAATCGTCACGGCCGACGGACGGCTGTTGCGGACAAGCGCCGGCGAGCATCCCGACCTGTTCTGGGCCTTGCGCGGCGGCGGCGGCAATTTCGGCATTGTGACGGCGTTCGAATACCGGCTGCACCCGCTCGGCCCTACCCTTCTCGTGGGCTCGGTGCTGCACGCCTACGATCGGGCGCGCGAGGCCATGCGGTTCTACGACAAGTTCTCCCGCGGCGCTCCGGACGAAGTGAGCGTCGACTCCGCGCTCGTCACGCTGCCCTCGGGCGAGCGTGCCTTCAGCATCTCTGCCTGCTATGTCGGGTCGCCCGAAGCGGGCAAGCCTGTCATCGCGCCGCTGATGAGATTCGGATCCCCCATCGAAAGCCGCCTTCAAGCCGTTCCCTATCTCCAGATTCAATCGGCGGGCGACAGCCTCTTTCCACGCGGGCGACGCTATTACTGGAAGGCGCAGTTCCTGCGTGAGATCGGCGATGGTGCCATCGACGCGCTGCTCGACAGCTACGCGCGGGCTCCCAATCGCTCCTCTCTGCTGGTGTTCCAGCAGGTCGGCGGAGCGATCGCTCGTGTGCCCGCGTCGCACTCGCCCTACGCCAATCGCGATGCGGCGCTCGACTGCTTCCCGATCGCGATCTGGGACGATCCGGCCGATGACGAGGCAAATATCCGTTGGGCGCGCGACCTCTGGAATGCGGTCAGACCATTCTCGACCGGAGGTGTTTATGCCAACAATCTCGGCGATGAGGGTGAAGAGCGGGTGCGCGATGCTTATGGCGGAAATTATGCGCGCCTTGCCGCTGTCAAGAAGCAATACGATCCGACCAATTTCTTCCGATTGAACCAGAATATCAGGCCTGGATAATTCGGATTCCGTGAGGGAACCGTGCGCAGTCGCTGGACGATCCTTGCTGTCCTGTTTGTCGCCCGCACCGCAATGGCGTTTCAGTTTCAGAGTGTCGCCGCCATCGCGCCCCTTGTCGGTGACAGCCTCGGTGCGAGCCTGGCCGACATCGGCATTCTGATCGGCCTCTATCTTGCGCCCGGGGTCGCGTTGGCCCTGCCCGGCGCGACCATCGGCCAGCGCCATGGCGACAAGGCGACCGTTCTCGCCGGTCTCTTGATGATGCTGGCGGGTGAAATGCTGATGATGGCTTCGACGTCCTGGAGCCTGCAGATCGGCGGCCGACTGATCGGCGGCACAGGCGGTGTCCTCCTGAACGTCCTGATGACCAAGATGGTCGCCGACTGGTTTGCCGGCCGCGAAATCGCAACCGCCATGGCCATCTACATCAACTCGTGGCCAGCGGGCATCGCCATCGCTCTCATGCTGTTGCCGGCAATCGGGACGACGTTCGGGATGACCGCCGTGGGCACCGCCGTTACGGTCCTGATTATCGTCGGCATCGGCCTCATAGCCTTCGTCTATCGCGCCCCGGAGGGATCGGCCGCCGGTGGGATCGAACGCCGCGGCATTTCGGCCGGGACCACCTTCGCGCTCGTCACCGCCGGCCTGATCTGGTGTCTCTACAATGTCGGCTTCGCAATGGTCTTCAGCTTCGGTCCCTCGATGCTTGTCGAGCGCGGCTGGTCCAGTCCGGTAGCGGGGTCGGCGATCAGCGTCGTGCTTTGGCTGGCCACCCTTTCGGTCCCCTTGGGCGGCTTGCTGGCCGATCGCAGCAAACGCGGCGGCGCGGTTCTCTCCGCGGGCTGTGTGGGCTTTGCATTCCTGGTGCTCCTTCTGTCGCGAAACGGACCAGCGCTGCCTCTCATCATTGCCATGGGGACCGTGTGCGGCTTGCCTGCCGGCGCGATCATGAGCTTGCCCACGCGGGTGCTCGAGCAGAAGACGCGATCGATCGGGATGGGCGTGTTCTACACTGTCTATTATGCCGGCATGCTGGCCGCACCGGCGATCGGCGGCATGCTTGCTGTTTGGGCCGGCACCGCGACGGCCGCGCTGGAATTCGGCGCTGCCGCCCTGCTCCTCTGCCCTCTGCTTCTTTGGTCGTTCCACCGGATCAGCCGCCTGCCGCAGCCGATGGCGGTTCCATCCAGGTAGCTTTCGTCGCGCCCGATGACGGGAAACGGCGGTCCATGGTGGCCGCAGGACGATTGGGATCAGGCAGGAACGTAGGTCAACCTGATCACATCCTCGCCGATCCGATCAATGGTCATCAGGCGGAGCGGCGGCCGAGGTCCGGCGAAATATGGCTTGCCGTGACCGAGCACGACGGGGTGCAGGTAGATTCGATACTCATCGATCAAGCCTAGTTCGGCGAGGCTTTGCGCCAAATCCGGGCCGGCAATTTCGATCTCTCCGTCGCGCTCGGCCTTCAATGCGCGGATCGCGCCCTCGAGATCATCCTCGATAAGCCTGGCGTTGGGGCCGACAGACTTCAACGAGCGCGAGACGACCCATTTCGGCTGGTTCCGCCATGCCGCCGCGAAGGCATGTTGCTCTCTATCCCATTCAGGATGATCGTCGTCCCAGTAGCGCATGACCTCATACATCCGGCGGCCGTACACACTGCCCGCCTGCCCTTGAGCTTCCTCGATGAAGTGGTGGAAGAGCGTGGAGCTTGGCGCAAACTCCATATGATCGACATAGCCGTCCAGCGACTGGTTCATGCCGAACACGAGCTTGGCCATATCCGTTCCCTTTAAATGGCACATCCACGCAGGCCTGATTGCGTTATGCAATCACTCGTAAGCTAGATCGACTGGTTTTATATCGCAATTGGTTTTTTGGAGTGCGCGCTATCCAGCTGCGCTACGGGCGCGTAACAGGCCATGGCGCGCCTTTGAGAGGCAAGGGGTACCGATCAGGATTGGCCAACTGCCGCGATTGCTCGCTATCTGACACCGTTCATGGCTTGGTCGAACTCAATTATGGTGACGGTGTTATCGTTTACTATTGCGAACCGGTTGGTGGCAGGATCGAAGGCCATGGGCGGCGGCACATCGAGACCCCAAATAATGCTGCTTTCCTGAAGGCCTGACCGCAACTCGGTCCACACATGGACAACTTTGCCGGTCGAAAGATCGATCAGCTTAGGATGTCGATAAAGCGAAAGAACAAAGCGTTCACCGACCGGGAGGATCGTTCCGGCCTGTTCCTCCAGTTGGAATGCCTGGAGGCAGGTTCCTTGAATCACGTCGTAGACAGCCAGCCCAAGCGGTCGCAGGCGCAGCTCACCGTCATCCTCGACATTATCTTCTTGGTATTCGGTCGAAGCGGCCACAGCGAAACGGCGATCATCGAGCCAGCAGGCCGAATTCTCCTCGACCAATCCCGGGTTAGACGCCGTGGGAAGATCCTGGCCCTTATCCAGGTGGCTCGGATTCACAAGGGCCTGCGCAACATCGAAGGAAACCACGAGACTTAGCGGATGCCAGACCCAACCAGCACTGAGCAACCGCGTCCCACCTGGGCTCACAGCCAAGCGCGAATGGAAAAAGTCGGAACGCTTTCTATCCGCCGATTCGGTAAGCAGTCGACCGGTTTCCGCATCCTCCAGGTCAATGCGGCAGTAGTCTCTAGGGCAATGAGCGAGCAGAACGCGGCGTCTGGGCCATCGAACAGAGCAACCGGATACTCGTACGCATCCGCATGATAGAAACTGCGGTCAAGTTCACGAATGATCCTTCCGCCGCGAAGCAGAAGCCCTTTCGTTCCCAGCCTTTCGTAGACCACGGCAAAGCGGCCATCCGGCGATGCTGTTGCGGCATCGAAAAGCGATAGCCATAATTTACTTTTTCGCTGCGCTCCGTACCGTCGGCCGCGAATGCGCGGCCGCCACCGATCCAATCGACGAGTTCATCACCGCGCCAACAGAGCGAACGGATGCCGGTTGCTTTGAAGCTTGAGTGCGAAAAGAGAGCCATGAGGCATTACCGAAATGGCGCGCCCGAAGAGATTCGAACTCCTGACCCCCAGATTCGTAGTCTGGTGCTCTATCCAGCTGAGCTACGGGCGCGCAACAGGCCGTGCATGACACAAGCCCCACGATCCGGTCGAGACGACCGGCCGCGATGTGGAGTGTTCCCTAACGACTGAATTTCGGAAAAGCAAGCCGATCCGGCAAAAGTTTTGTCGCAGGCGTTCGGGGGCTGTTTGTCCGAGCAATCCGGACGCCGCCAGACAGTTTCACAAAGAGACCCTTGATCAAGCCGGCCGGCGCAAACTTCCGCGCGCTTGGTCGAGGCGCACCGGCTGGTCGGGAATGGTGACGGCGAAGACCGTGCGACCGCCGATCGATTCGACGAGCTCGACCGTGCCGCCATGGGCGCGGATCAGCTCATAGGCGATCGCCAGGCCAAGACCGGTGCCGCCGCTGCGCGCCGAGCCGCGGAAGGCGGCGAACAGATTTTCGCGCGCCTTGGGCGGCAGGCCGGGGCCGGTATCTGTGACGACGATGCGGCTGACGCTGCCCAGGCGCTCGGCCGAAACGGCGAGCCGGCGCACCACCGCACCCTCGGTATCGGCGGCCATCGCCTGCACCGCGTTGCGGCAGAGATTGGTGAGCACGCGGAAGAGCTGATCGGAATCGGCGTCGACCTCAAAGGCGTGCTCGACGGCATTGATGAACTCGATGCCTTCCTCGATGTCGAGCAGGCCGTGCACGTCATCGACCAGCTGGCGCAGCCTGAGCCTGCGGCGCGACGGCGCCGGCTCCTGCGTGCGGCCATAGGCGAGCACGCCTTCCGAATAGGCGACGGCACGGTCGAGCGCGCGCAGCAGTTTCGGCGCGAAGGACTGCACGGTCGGGTCCTTCACCTGGCGCAGGCGGTCCGACATCAGCTGCGCGGAAGCGAGGATGTTGCGCATGTCGTGGTTGATCTTCGAGACGGCAAGGCCGAGGTCCGCAAGATGCTTCTGCTCGGAAAGCATTTTTTGCAGCCGATCCTGCATCTGAGCCAGCTCGCGCTCGGCGACGCCGATCTCGTCGGAGCGCTCGGTTGGGCAGATTATGCGCCCGGGATCGTCTGGCGCCTCGGAGAAGGACAGGATCGAGCGCGTCATGGTGCGGATCGGGCCGATCATGATCAGGTCGATCGCCGCATAGACGAGCATGGCGGTGAACAGCGAGATCAGCAGCGAGACGACGGCGACGTTGCGCGAATAGCGCAGCATCGCATTGCGCAGGCTGTAGTCCGGCATGATCAGCTCGAATTCCTTGTCGCTGTCGCCGACCGGGCCGAAGACGCGCAGCATGCGGTTGCCGCCGACGAACAGCGTCTCCAGCGCGCCGGTCATGCCGTTGACCAGGCCGACATTGGCGATGTCGATATGCTCGTCAACCTTCGGCGGCATGTCGGCCACGACCAGCAGTCGCGAGACGCCGCCGTCGCGCACCGCGATCGCCTTGGCGCCGATCGCCATCAGCACGTCGTTCTGGGCGGTGTGCGACAGCGAGTTGGGCTCGCCCTGCAGCAGAACGATCGAGACGGCGGCGGCGGTGCTCAGCCGCTCCTTCAGCCAATTCACCCGGTAGCTGGCGATCCAGGGCAGGAAGATCAGGATTTCGGCGAGCAGCACGAAGACGATGGTGAGAAGCAGAAGCTTGGTCGACAAGCCGCGCGACAGCGGCACCCGGCGCGGCGAGCTCACCGCATCCGGGCGTGCCTTTTCATCCGTGGACGGGACTTCACTCGTCATGACGTGGTCTTCACGAAGGCTTGATCGGCCAAGATTATGCGATTTGCGGCTTTTTTGCCAATTTCGTCGCCGGCGCCGCAAAAAAATCGCCCGCGGCAGGCCGGATTGACTTCCAAAAACCTTCTTTCTATAAGCCCGCTCACGCTCGGGCCATTCGTCCCGGCGCGGTTTCGATCGCGCCTAAAACCGGCCCGGCAAAGCTCCTGTTACAGAGTGACAGAATCAAGAAGGGCCGCACGCCGCGGTATTAAAACAAATGAAGCGTACCTACCAACCGTCCAAACTCGTCCGCAAGCGCCGGCACGGTTTTCGTGCCCGCATGGCCACCAAGGGTGGCCGCGGCGTCGTCGCAGCCCGCCGCAACCGGGGCCGCAAGCGGCTCAGCGCCTGAGCGAAAGACGAGATCGTTGCCCGCACCCGGCAAGCCAAAGGGACAAACTCCCGGGCGGCTTCTGAAACGCGCGGATTTCCTGGCTGTGCGCGGCGGCGAGAAGCGCCGCGGACGGCTTTTTCTCGTCGAGGTTCTCGACCGTGGCGACGACCATGCGCCGCGCGTCGGCTATACCGTCACCAAGAAGGTCGGCAACGCCGTGGTGCGCAACCGCGTCCGGCGGCGGCTCAGAGAAGCCGTTCGCACGCATGCCGCCGATGACATGGCGCCCGGCAATGACTATGTCATCGTCGGGCGCGAAGACGTGCTTGCCATTCCGTTCGGCCAGTTGAAGGCCGAGCTCTCCTGCCGGCTGCGCGGAACACGATAGGCTCTCCATGGAAAACAACCGCAATTTCTTCATCACCATCGCGCTGTCGGTGCTGATCCTGACGCTGTGGCAGGTGTTCTACATGAACCCGCGCATGGAGCAGCAGCGCGAGCAGGCCCGCATCGAGCAGCAGCGCACCGAAGCGCAGAAGAAGGAAGCGGGCGGCGCCGCCAATTCCGGCGCGGCAGGCACTCAGGCTCCGGCGCCGGGCACCATTCCGAGCGCGCCGGGCAGCGAGGCCGTCACGGCGGCCGGCCGTGATCAGGCGGTTGCGGCGTCGAAGCGCATCAAGATCGACACGCCGAGCCTCGAAGGTTCGATCAACCTCACCGGCGCGCGCCTCGACGACCTGAGGCTGAAACACTACCGCGAGACAGTCGACAAGAACTCGCCCGAGATCGAGCTGCTCAACCCCTCGTCGCTGCCCAATGGCTATTTCACCGAGATCGGCTTCGTCGGCAACGACAAGACCGGAGCGGTGCCGGGCTCGGAGACGGTGTGGAGCGTCGATGGCAACCCGACGCTGACGCCGGCGACACCGGTGACGCTGACCTACACCAACGACAAGGGCCTGACCTTCAAGCGCACCGTCTCGGTCGACAACGACTATATGTTCACGGTCTCCGACACCGTGCAGAATTCGGGCAGCGCACCCGTCTCGCTGTTCAACTACGGCCGCGTCACCCGCTACGACAAGCCGGCCGTCGCCAGCACCTATGTGCTGCATGAGGGCCTGATCGGCTATACCGGCGCCGAAGGCCTGCAGGAGCACAAATACGCGGCGATTGAGAAGGACAAGCAGTTCCAGCCGGGCAAATCGACCGACGGCTGGCTCGGCATCACCGACAAATACTGGGCGGTGACGCTGGTGCCGACCGAAAAGCAGCCGTTCCAGCCGCGCTATGCCTATTTCGAGGACGGCCGCCACCGCTATCAGTCCGATTTCCTGACCGACCCGATCAATGTCGAGGCCGGCCAGTCCGCCACGGTCGAGACCGAGGTGTTCGCCGGCGCCAAGGAAGTCGCCAAGATCAACGCCTATGAGGAAGACCGCCACATCAAGCGCTTCGATCTCCTGATCGACTGGGGCTGGTTCCACTTCATCACCAAGCCGATGTTCTGGCTGATCGACACGCTGTACAAATTCTTCGGCAATTTCGGGCTGGCGATCCTCGCCACCACCGTCATCGTCAAGGCCATCTTCTTCCCGCTCGCCAACAAGTCCTACGCGTCGATGGCGAACATGAAGAAGGTGCAGCCGAAGATGCTGGAAATCCGCGAGAAATACGCGGACGACAAGATGAAGCAGCAGCAGGCGATGATGGAGCTCTACAAGACCGAGAAGATCAATCCGCTCGCCGGCTGCTGGCCGGTGGCGCTGCAGATCCCGGTCTTCTTCTCGCTCTACAAGGTGCTCTACATCACCATCGAGATGCGGCATGCGCCGTTCTTCGGCTGGGTCCACGACCTTGCGGCCCCGGATCCGACCTCGCTGTTCAATCTCTTCGGGCTGCTGCCGTTCGCGCCGCCGGCGTTCCTGCCGCATATGGGTGCCTGGGCGGTGGTCATGGGCATCACCATGTTCCTGCAGATGCGCATGAACCCGGCGCCGCCGGATCCGACGCAGGCTGCGGTCTTCACCTGGATGCCGGTGATCTTCACCTTCATGATGGGCAGCTTCCCGGCCGGCCTCGTCATCTACTGGGCCTGGAACAACACGCTCTCGATCCTGCAGCAGGGCGTGATCATGAAGCGCCAGGGCGCCAAGATCGAGTTGTGGGACAATCTGGCGGCGCTGTTCCGCAAGAAACCATCGCCAGCGGAATAGCCGGCATCACATCACCGAGAACGAAAACCCCGGCTTGCCCGGGGTTTTTGTTGTCGCCGGAAACTCAGGCCGGGCATTCCTCGTAGCTTTTCCAGTCCTCCCCAATAACGCCGTGACGGCTTCCGGCGCAGCGACGCCGGTGTTTGGGAGGTCATCCGGCAGACAGGGGTCCGGCGCTGCCTCGCGGGGCCCCGGTTGCGCGGGTAGACCGCACCGGCGCATGCCCATATAAGCTCCGCTGTCGCTGCAAGGCGGACGGAGCAGCCATGACTGGACCCAATCCCCACATCAAGCATCCGATTGCGATGCATCCGCGCATCGGCTTCCTGAAGCCGCTGGTCACCGCGCCGAACATCGAGATTGGCGACTTCACCTATTATGACGATCCCGACGGTCCCGATAAATTCGCCGAGAAATGCGTACTGCACCACTATCCCTTCATCGGCGACAGGCTGATCATCGGCAAGTTCTGCGCCATAGCCGAGGGCGCGCGCTTCATCATGAACGGCGCCAACCATGCCATGTCGGGATTCTCGACCTGCCCGTTCAACATCTTCGGCCATGGCTGGGAGGAAGGTTTTGACCCTGAGACCTGGTCGAAGGAGATCCGTGGCGACACGGTGGTCGGCAATGACGTCTGGATCGGCATGGATGCGGTGATAATGCCGGGCACCAATATCGGCCATGGCGCGATCGTGGCGGCGAAATCAGTTGTCACGCATGACGTGCCGCCCTATGCGATCGTCGCCGGCAACGCGGCCAAGGTGGTGAAGATGCGCTTCGACGAGTTCACGGTGCGACGGCTTTTGAAAGCGGCCTGGTGGGACTGGCCGGTCGACAGGATCAGCCGCAACCTCGACGCCATTCGTGGCGCCGACATTTCAAAGCTGGAGGCCGCGGTTTGAACGCGCCGGATAGAACCACGAGCGAAACTGCGATAAGTCCGGATCTGTTCACCCGCGCGTGGATCTTCATCCGCGGTGTGCCGTCGATGAAGTTCCTGCCGCCGGAAGGGCCGCCGGAGATCGCCTTCGCCGGCCGCTCCAATGTCGGCAAATCGTCGCTGATCAACGCGCTGGTCGGCCAGAAGGGGCTGGCGCGCACCTCGAACACGCCGGGGCGCACGCAGGAGCTCAACTATTTCGTGCCGGACGGGTTTTCCGGCGAGGGCGCGGACCTGCCGCCGATGGCGCTGGTCGACATGCCGGGCTATGGCTACGCCAGCGCGCCGAAGGACAAGGTCGACGCCTGGACGAAGCTGATCTTCGAATATCTGCAGGGGCGCGTGACGCTGAAGCGCGTCTATGTGCTGATCGATGCCCGCCACGGCATCAAGGCCAAGGACGAGGAAGTGCTGTCGCTACTCGACAAGGCGGCCGTATCCTACCAGGTCGTGCTGACCAAGACCGACAAGATCAAGGCGGCCGGCGTGCCGAAGCTGGTCGAGGAGACGCTTGCCAAGATCAAGAAACGGCCGGCGGCGTTTCCGGTGGTTCTGGCGACGTCATCGGAAAGGGCCGAGGGGCTTGACGAGCTGCGCGCGGCGATCGCGCTGGTGGCGAACGGCGGCTGAAGTCCGCAGAAACCTCGTCAGGTCAGACCAGGCGGGACCAAAGCCGTATGGCCGGCTTGAGCCGCCCGATCCTGCTCAATCCGTTTCGTCGCGTTCCGGCGTATGGTCGCGCCGGCCGGCAAGGATTTCGCGCTTGCCGACATGGTTCGGAGTGCCGACCAGGCCTTCCTTCTCCATGCGTTCGACCAGCGAGGCGGCGCGGTTGTAGCCGATGCCGAGGCGGCGCTGGATGTAGGAGGTCGAGCATTTCTTGTCGCGCTTGACCACTTTGACGGCTTCCTCGTAGAGGGCGTCGCCATCCTCGGCGTCGACCGAGCCCTTGTCGAAGACCGGACCCGCGTCGGCTTGATCTTCCTCGGCTTCCTCGTCGGCGGTGACGGTATCGAGATATTCCGGGCGCCCTTGCGCCTTCAGATGCGCCACGACGTGCTCGACCTCCAGGTCGGAGACGAAGGGGCCGTGCACGCGCACGATGCGGCCGCCGCCGGCCATATGCAGCATGTCGCCCTGGCCGAGCAACTGCTCGGCGCCTTGCTCGCCAAGGATGGTGCGGCTGTCGATCTTGGACGTTACCTGGAAGGAGATGCGGGTGGGGAAATTGGCCTTGATGGTCCCGGTGATGACATCGACCGACGGGCGCTGCGTGGCCATGATCAGGTGGATGCCGGCGGCACGCGCCATCTGCGCCAGCCGCTGGATGGCGCCTTCGATCTCCTTGCCGGCCACCATCATCAGGTCGGCCATCTCGTCGACGATGATGACGATGTAGGGCATCGGCGCGAGGTCGATCTCCCGTTCCTCGAACAGCGGCTCGCCCGTGCCCTTCTCGAAGCCGACCTGCACCTGCATGACCACGACCTCACCCTTGTCGCGGGCGGCTGCGGCGCGCTGGTTGTAGCCGTCGATGTTGCGCACGCCGAGGCGCGCCATCTTGCGATAGCGCTCCTCCATCTCGCGCACCGCCCATTTCAGCGCGGTGACCGCCTTCTTGGAATCGGTGACGACCGGCGTGAGCAGATGCGGGATGCCGTCATAGACGGACAGTTCCAGCATTTTGGGGTCGACCATGATGAGGCGGCATTCCTCGGGCTTCATCCGGTAGAGCAGCGACAGGATCATGGTGTTGATGGCGACCGATTTGCCCGAGCCGGTGGTGCCCGCGACCAGCAAATGGGGCATCTTGGCCAGGTCGGCGATGACCGGCTCGCCGCCGATCGTCTTGCCGAGGCCGAGCGCCAGCCGGCAGGACGTATTGCGGAAGCCGGCCGATTCGATCAGCTCGCGGAAATAGACCGTCTCGCGGGTTTCGTTGGGAAGCTCGATACCGATGACGTTGCGGCCCGGCACGACGGCGACGCGCGCCGAGATGGCCGACATGGAGCGGGCGATGTCGTCGGCCAGCCCGATGACGCGGCTGGATTTCACGCCCGGCGCCGGCTCGAACTCGTAGAGCGTGACGACAGGACCCGGCCGAACGTGGATGATCTCGCCCTTGACGCCGAAATCCTCGAGCACGCTTTCAAGCAGGTCGGCGTTCTGCTCCATCCGCTCCTGCGACATGTAGAAGCCCTGGCCCTCCGGCGGCATCTGCAGCAGATCCTCGGCGGGAAGCTCGTAGCCGGCCGAAGCAGCCGGCGGCGTGACCTTGCCGGCGACGGGGAGGGACGGCGCTGATCTCGCGGCCCGGACGCTCTTTGCGACGGAACCATGCGCTGCGGGCTCCGCTGCGGGCGCCAGCGGTTCGATCTCCACCGGAGCGGGCCAGACGGCGGACGTGCCGGCCGGCGCCGTCACCGGGACTGAGCTTGCGGCGGGCCTATTCGAGCGCCATTCGATGACGCGGTAGAACGAAATCGCCTCGCCCATGGAAGCGGCGCGTGATGGGCTCGGCTGCGCCGCCGGAGCAGCATGTACGGGCACGGGAGCGACCGGCTGCGCCGGATCGTTCAGGCGTGCCCGCGCCAGGCGCTCGGCGAGCAAGGGCATGCTGAATTCGAAAAACGCATCGTCGGAAAGATAGGACCAGCGAAATTTCGACGGCTGCGGCTTTTGCGGTGGAGTGGCGATCGCCCGCGGCGGCGCTGCGATGGCCTGCGACGGCGTCACAGGGACGGCGGAGGCCGTGGCGGGAATCGCCCGGATCGCATTGGCCGCCTGAGGGGCCGACGCCGCAGGGCGGATGGGATTGCCGGTGGGGGCTGCCGTCTTGGCCGGCGCTTCAGCATCCGGCTGCGGTGCGGGCCGCCTGTCGGAGTCCGGCGTGCGGGTGAAACGCACATTGGGCGCGAGGAAGAAATATTGCTGCCAGGCGGGATGGCCGAACTCGCCGCCGCCGGTCGAATCGAACGAGGCGGCGGCGGCCGAATCGCCTTCAATCGGGTCCCGCAGCGTGACGACCCGCCCCGTCTGTCCTTGCGGCGGCGAGGCCGCGCCATGGTCCCGCGCCTCCGCCGCACGACGGTGATCGTCGTTGTCGTAAGCGGAAGCGCCGGAAGGATTGGCACGGGAGAAGCGCATGGATGTCATACTCGAGACTCATCGAACAAACGTGTCCCGAGACATAGGAACCGATGGTTAACAAGACCTTCCGACAGGCACCGGAAAGGAGGCTGACCGATGGTCGAGTTGCAATGGAAGGAGGGGGTGCCCAGCCGGCGCGGTGACCGGTCAGGTCGGTTCCGACGCCGTCTCCTCGGCGGCAAGCGTCGCGGTGCCGTAGGCCTTCAGGAAGACGTTCACGCCGGAGCGCACGACATGGTCGATCTCGGCCTGGCTCGGCGCCTTGGTACGATAAGAAAAGATGCACTGGCGGAACAGGCCGGCGAGGCAAAGGTCCGTGAACTGATAGGCGGCGAGGTCGACGTCGTCGACCTCGAGCAGGCCGCGTTCGATGGCGGCATCGAGGAAGGTCACGAACTTGTCGTGACCGCGCTTCGGGCCGCGCTCATAGAACCGCGCGCCAAGCTCGGGAATCCGGTCGGACGCGCCGATCACCGTGCGCTGCGCCTGGATCACTTTGGCCGAGGTGATCTTCATGACGAGCACCTTGCCGAACTTCACCAGCGTCTCGCGCAGGTCGTCGGCATGGTCCAGGACGTCATACATGTTCTTGAAGATGGTGCCGCGCTCTTCCTCGATGAGGGCCTCGAACAGCTCTTCCTTGTTGGCGAAATAGACGTAGATCGTGCCCTTGGAGACGCCGGCCTCGCGGGTGATGTCGTTCATGGACGCGGCCTCGAAGCCCTTGTCGATGAAGACGCGGCGCGCGCCCTCGATGATCTGGGCGCGCTTGATCGGATCCTGCCCGGCCGCGGGACGGCCTTTGCGCAGGTCGAGCAGATCGCTATCGGCTGTCGTTTCGACCATTGAAGTCATACCTCACGAAATATTTCGAACCGTTCGGTTCGATTTGCTCTTGATATGGGCCTCTTTCCGTACTATGTCAACGAGCAATTCGAACCGAACGGTTCAGTCTGACTGACTTACTTACCTAGAGAGATTATCATGTCCTCGAACGCGCCCGCTACCGCCGAAGTCCGCACGTTTCCCAACGCCAAGGTCCAGCCGTCGACCGAAGCTCCGGAAGTGCCCGTGCAGCCCGCTCCCGTCACGCCTGCCGAAGCGCCGGCCAAGAAGAAGCGCTCTCTCCGTTCGCTACTCCTGCCGATCATCGGGCTCGCCCTCCTCGGCGCCGGCTCCTGGTATGGCTATAACTACTGGACCGACGGCAGGTTCATGATCTCGACCGACGACGCCTATGTCCAGGTCGACATGTCGTTCGTGTCGCCGAAAATCTCCGGCTATGTGGATAAGGTGCTGGTGAGCGAGAACCAGAGGGTCAAGGCCGGCGATCCGCTGTTCGTCATCGACGACGGCGACTACAAAATAGCGGTTGCCCAGGCCGAGGCGCAGATCGCCACGCTGGCGAAGACGCTCGACCGCATCGATGCCCAGACCAAGGCCGCGCAGGCCTCGCTGGCGCAGGCCGAGGCGCAGAAGATCGCAGACCAGGCGGCGGCCGACAACGCGGCGCGCGCCCAGGACCGCGCGGCGCAATTGCTCAAGACCCGTGTCGGCACGCAGGCGCAGTTGGACGACGCCCAGACGGCGCTCGACCAGGCCAAGGCAGCGCTTGCCGGCGCCGACGCGCAGATCACCGCGGCGCAGGCCAATATCGGCGTGCTCGAAGCCCAGCGCGTGGAATCCGCAAGCACGCTCGCATCGCTGCAGCTCACCCGCGACAAGGCGCAGCGCGACCTTTCCTTCACCGTGCTCAAGGCGCCTTATGACGGCGTCGTCGGCAACCGCTCGGTCGAGCAGGGCGACCTCGTCAGCCCCGGCCAGAAGCTCGCCGTCGTCGTGCCGATGGACAAGCTCTACATCGTCGGCAACTTCAAGGAGACGCAGCTTGGCCGGCTGGTGCCCGGCGAGAAGGTCCGCATCACGGTCGACGCCATCGACGGCCAGACTTTCGAGGGCACGGTTTCGTCGCTGGCGCCGGCTTCGGGCGCGGTGTTCTCGCTGCTGCCGCCGGAAAACGCCACCGGCAACTTCACGAAGGTCGTTCAGCGCGTGCCGGTCCGCATCGACGTGCCGGCCGATGTGCTGAAGACCGGCAAGCTGCGCGCCGGCCTGAGCGTCGTTGTCGCCGCCGACAGCCGCACCGCGCCTGCCTCGACGACCAACTGAGCACTTTGGGGGGCGGCCCGGTGGCCGATCGAGCGCCGGGCCGCCCCGCCTGCAAGCTATTTGTTCTGACGCAGTCCGAATGGAAAACAGCCACGCGCTATTCCCGGAATTGCCGTAGGGAGGCCATGACATGGCAACCGCAACCATCACCGCAGGATCAATACCGGCACGGCCGGTGGCTGCCGCGCCCGCCGCCGACCATATGCCGGTGCGCCGCGTCATCGCCTTCCTGGCGATGGTGTTCGGCATGTTCATGGCGATCCTCGACATCCAGATCGTCTCGGCCTCGCTGGCCGAGATCCAGGCGGGCCTGAGCGCCAGTTCCGACGAGATCCCGTGGGTGCAGACCGCTTACCTGATCGCCGAGGTGGTGATGATCCCGCTGTCGGGTTTCCTCAGCCGCATGCTGTCGACGCGCGTGCTGTTCACCATCGCCGCCGCCGGCTTCACCGCGGCCAGCGCGCTTGCCGCGACCGCCACCAACATCGATCAGATGATCGTCTACCGCGCCATCCAGGGTTTCATCGGCGGCGGCATGATCCCGAGCGTGTTCGCGGCCGCCTTCACCATCTTCCCGCCGTCGCGGCGCGCAGTCGTCTCGCCGATGATCGGCCTGGTGGCTACGCTGGCGCCGACCATCGGCCCGACGGTCGGCGGCTATATCAGCCACGCCATGTCCTGGCATTGGCTGTTCCTGGTCAATGTCGTGCCCGGCATCCTGGTGACGACGGCGGCCTGGTCGCTGATCGACTTCGACAAGCCAAACCTCAAGCTGTTCAGCAAGTTCGACTGGTGGGGCCTTGCCGGCATGGCCGCCTTCCTCGGCTGCATGGAATATGTGCTGGAGGAAGGCCCGAACAATGACTGGCTGCAGGACCAGGCGGTGTTCATCTGTGCCATCGTCATGACCATCGGAGCGGTGGTGTTCTTCTGGCGCGTGTTCACCGCCGAGGAGCCGATCGTCGACCTTCGCGCCTTCAGCAACATCAACTTCGCCTTCGGCTCGATGTTTTCCTTCGTCATCGGCATCGGCCTCTACGGGCTCACCTATCTCTATCCGGTGTTCCTGGGGCGCATCCGCGGCTACGATTCGATGATGATCGGCGAGGCGCTGTTCGTCAGCGGCCTCGCGATGTTCTTCACGGCGCCCATCTCCGGCATCCTGTCGCGCAAGATGGATCTGAGGCTGATGATGATGATCGGCTTCTTCGGCTTCGCCACCGGCACGTGGTGGATGACGCATCTCACCGCCGACTGGGATTTTTATGAGCTGCTCGTCCCGCAGATCCTGCGCGGCTGCTCGATGATGCTGTGCATGGTGCCGATCAACAACATCGCGCTCGGCACGCTGCCGCCGGAGCGGCTGAAGAACGCGTCGGGCCTGTTCAACCTGACCCGCAATCTCGGCGGCGCCGTCGGCCTGGCAATCATCAACACGGTGCTGATCGACCGCAACGCCTTCCACTATGCAAGGCTCTCCGAGCATGTCGAGTGGGGCAGTCAGGCAGCCCAGACGAAGCTGCAGAACATGACGTTGAACTTCGAGCAGACCGCAGGTCTGGACGCCACGAGCGCCGCGATCTCGAAGCTGTCCGGCATGGTCCAGCAGCAGGCGGCGCTGCTCTCGTTCATGGACGTGTTCTTCATGCTGACGGCTTTGTTCGCCACGCTCGGATTGTTCGTCCTGTTCATCAACAAGCCGGCCGACCAAAGCGGCGGTGGCGGCGGAGGCCATTGAGGAGCCGGAACCCCCGCCTGGCATCCTCAACACGTGACCCCGGAAATCGTCGCCGATTTCCGGGGTCATTTCTTTTGGAGAGATGGAAGGGCTGCGTTCAGGCGGCCGCCGGCTTGAAGCTCAACGCCACGCCATTGATGCAGTGGCGCAGACCGGTAGGCGGCGGGCCGTCATCGAAGACATGGCCGAGATGGCCGCCGCAACGCCGGCAATGCACCTCGGTGCGCGTCATGCCGAGCGAACGGTCCTCGGTCTTGCCGATGGCTTTGGGAATCTCCTGCCAGAAGCTCGGCCAGCCGGTGCCGGAATCGAACTTCGTCTCCGACGGATAGACCGGCAGGTCGCAGCCGGCGCAGGCGAAGATGCCTTTGCGGTGCTCGTTGAGCAGCGGGCTGGTGCCCGGATATTCGGTGCCCTGCTTGCGCAGCACGTCGAAGGCGGCGTCCGAAAGGATGGCGTGCCATTCGGCGTCGGTCTTGGTGACCTCGAATGTCTCGGCGGCCAAAGCCGGCTTCGCGCCGCCCATGCGCAACGCCGCTCCGGTTCCGACGATGAGGGCAGCGGCGGCGGCACCGCTCCAGAGAAAGTCGCGACGGTTCATGGCCTTTCCTCCTGACGTCTTGTTGCAAACTATGGCGCCGCCGGAAAATCAAAAGCCGGTGACGGTCCGCGCGCCACTCCGCGTCGACCCAAACCCTGGCGATGCGGAGCGGCGCTTGACGGCAACACGGATTGTGGGAGGGAGAACCGTGCGGCCGGCGGGGACACACCTCATTTCGCCGGCCGCACGCGCTTTGTTACATCTTCGGCAAGAGAACCTTGTCGATGACGTGGATGACGCCGTTCGACTGGCGCACGTCGGCGATGGTGACATGGGCGACATTGCCGTTCTCATCGGTCACCGTGACCTTGCCCTTTGCGGACTTCAGCGTCAGCGCGCAGCCGCCGACGGTCTTGACCTCATGCGCGCCGCCATCGGCCTTGGCCATCTTGGCGACATCGGCGGCCATCGCCTTGGCGGCGATGACATGGCAGGTGAGGATCTTGGTCAGCTTGTCCTTGTTCTCGGGCTTGAGCAGCGTCTCGACCGTGCCGGCAGGCAGCGCGGCAAACGCCTCGTTGGTTGGGGCGAAGACGGTGAACGGGCCGGCGCCCTGGAGGGTGTCGACCAGGCCGGCGGCCTTGACGGCGGCGACCAGCGTGGTGTGGTCCTTCGAATTGACGGCATTCTCGATGATGTTCTTCTTGGCATACATCGGCGCGCCGCCGACCATCGGATTGGCGGCATAGGCAACGGCGCCGAGCGCGGAAAGGCCGATCGTAGAGGCGAGCAAAAGGGTGGCGAGTTTACGCATGGTGTCAGTCTCCTCGGGTTGTTTTTCCCGTTCGTGGGAACGCGAAGAGATACGGGCGAGGAAAAACTTAGTTTCGCGAACCTCCAAGATTTTTTGTTTGTCGGGCAGAATTCAGATTACGCCACGCCTGACCGCATGAAAGCGCGTCTTCCGCTGCACCACCGGCAGATAGACTTCTGCTAATCTTTGAAAACGTCAGATGCCCTTCAGATCGCCCGCGGCGACGACGGGGCCGGTCGGCTGGCCGGTCGGCGAACCGCCGGTCGGCTCGAGGCTGACGGCGAGCACGGCGCCTTGCGCCAGCTTCTGCTGGACGGCCGGCGCGACGGCCATGCGCGCCGTCTGGCCGGTCGGGATGACGCCCATCGAGACCGGCGCATTCTTGCCCTCGATCATCCAAAGTTCGAAATCCTTGCCGGCGCCGCGCTCGCCGGAAACCAGCGAGAGGCCGACCTCGTGGCGCGCCGCGTCATAGACGGCGAGGTATTTGACGTTGCTGTTGTCGGCGGCGAGCGAGGCGACCAGCCTGGTCTCTGGCTGCGGCACCGGCGGATTGACGAAAGGCAGCGCGACATAGACGGCCAAAGCCGCAATCGCGGCGGCCGCGAGGCCGCGCCAGAAGGCAAGGCTCCCCAGCAGGCCGGCGCTGGGGGCGGCGGATGTGGCGGCCGAAGAGGTAAACAGCCTACGGTCGATCGCCGCCTTGACCGATGCCGGAGGCTCGACCGCGGCATAGGCAGACGCCATCGGCGCGAAGTGGACCTCCCAGGCATCGACCAGGCGGGCAAACGCCGTCTCGGTGTCGATGCGGCGGGACGCGATCTGGCGTTCATCGGCCGCCAGAACGCCGAGAACGTATTCGGCGGCGAGCAGATCGTCGCCTCCGCGTTCCGGTCCGTTGTCTTCCGCCAGCGTCATCTTTCCAGACATTCTCTCAGTTTGAGCAGGCTTCGCCGCAGCCAGGTCCGCATCGTGTTCAGCGGGACCTTGTGGCGCTCCGCCAGCTCGGCATAGCTCTCGCCGTTGAGATAGGCGCCCCGGACGGCCGCCGCCCGGTCTTTCTCCAGTTCGTCGAGACAATGGTAGATGCGTTCGGTCTCGCCGCCCGCGACAGCCATGGCCTCAGGTCCCGGCGTCGGATCGGCGACGTCGAGGGCCGCATCGATGCCGACAGAAGGACCGCGCCGCGCCCTGATGCGATCGATTGAATGGTTGCGCGCAATGGCCACCAGCCAGGAAATCGGGCTCAAATCGGAAACCGCGAAACGGTCCGCCTTCGTCCATATCTTGACAAAGACATCCTGCAGCGCTTCTTCCGCCTCGCCCTTGTCCCTCAATACACGAAGGCAAACGCCGAAAAGTTTCCCGCTGGTCTGCTTGTAGAGCAGATCGAACGCAGCCCGGTCCTTCATCGAAGTCCGGACGATCAGCTTGCTGATGTCCTGGGGCCCCATGCGGGCAAATTAGAAGATTGCGATTTATTTGCAACGGGCCGCCGAGGGCTTTGTCCGCCAAAGACAGTCGGGCCATTGGTCTATCGAATCCCGATTTCGATTTGCAGCTTCATGCGATAGCCTTCGCCAAAAGAGGGGAGCGGCAATGTCGATCGAGCGCGTGCTTTGGGAACAGGATGCGACCGGACTTGCCGCGCTCGTGCACAGGCAAGAGATCTCGCCGCAGGAGCTGGTCGACGCGGCGATCGCGCGCGCCGAGGCGACACGGCCCGACATCAATGCCATAGCCACGCCGCTCTACGACACCGCCAGGGCGCGGGCGAAAGCGATCGACCGCAAGCTGCCGCTCGCCGGCGTGCCCTTCGCGCTGAAGGATCTCGGCATCGGCATCAAGGGCGTGCCGATTCATGGCGGCAGCCGCATCCCGGCCTTCACGGCGGACTACAATTCGGTGATGGTCGAGCGGTATCTGGCCGCCGGGTTAATCCCGATCGCCACCAGCACCTCGCCCGAGCACGGGCTGCGGCTGATGACGGAATCGGCCCGCTTCGGCATCACCCGCAATCCCTGGAATACTGGCCACACCACCGGCGGCTCCTCGGGCGGATCGGCGGCGCTCGTCGCGGCGGGCGCGGTGCCGGCGGCGCACGCTTCCGACGGCGGCGGCTCGAT
>NZ_LPVS01000074.1:0-7777 GCF_014843905.1 Mesorhizobium silamurunense
CCCACGCCGGAAACGAACTCAAAGCTGGATAGAAACTGGGGGCAACGTCAGTGCGGACGAAACGTCTGAGCTCAGCGCGCGGGTTCAACAGCTAACTGAGCAAATTGACGAGTTGAAGAAAGTTTATTCCGAACAGCAGGTACGGGCGCAGACCAACAACGCCCTTCGGGTCATCGAGAATTTTGCGGCACAAATTATTCCAACGCTCGACGCAGAATGGAAGGAAGCGCCTATAAAGCTTCTGATCGACGATCTCACCATTCGTGTCATTCATACGGACCGTTCGGATTTTCTCTGGGAGATCGGCAGCGGCGCCAATTGGCTTGCCTATCACGTCGCTCTGACCCTAGCGCTCCAGCGGTTTTTCCTCGAAGAAATAAATCATCCCGTGCCGGCGCTGCTCATTTATGACCAGCCAAGCCAAGTATATTTCCCACGCAATCTCGACCAGGGAACGGACGACGTCCCAGTGCGCATCAGGGATGTGGATATTTCTGCAGTTCGGGCCGTGTTTGAGGCCTTGGGCAGAGAGGTTGTTCGGGCGAAGGGCCGCTTACAGGTAATCGTCCTCGATCATGCGGGGTTTGACGTCTGGGGTGAGATCGAAGGTGTGACGCTTGCTCAGGAGTGGCGTGACAACACAAAACTCGTCCCGCCGGAGTGGCTGGGATCGGCAGAACAGTGATCGATCGTGGAAATCGTGGCCGGTCTACCTGGCTAGCGAATGAGCGCCTAGATCGGGCCAAGCGCCACGCTCGCTTGAATAAGACTGAGAGAATGTTCATTTGCGCCAAGTTGCCGGATTGAGGGGTTCCCATGCCGAATGTCTCACGTCTTGTGCAGAGAATTCATTTTGAAGATTTTGGTGGGGCCGAGTTCGAACCGCTCGTCTTCGCGTATCATGTCCGGGCTGGATGGACCGATATCGCCTGGTATGGGCAAGGCGGGGGCGATCACGGGCGCGATATTGTCGGAAGTGAGCTGCTTGATGATGCCACGCGCCGGCGGACCGTTGTCCGCGCGTCTCGGCCGAGTTGCCGGAAACCGGCGAACGTTTCGAAGGCTTGCTGCCGCCCGTCGTTGCCGCGTTCGCCTTCGCGATCCGCAAGCCCGCGGTCGCCGTGTTCACCCTCGCCGACTACGCAGCCGCGGGGATCATGACCACCGACCAGGCGGCAACGCTGCGTGCCGCAATTGCTAACCGCGCGAACATCCTTGTTGCGGGCGGCACATCCACCGGCAAGAGTGGTTGAAGGCCTCGGAGCTGGACCACTCAATCTTTGGCAAACTCGGACGAAAGGGCAGGGTTTCGCGCTCGGGGAATTTTCTAACGATGACCAATCAGGCCGTTACCAGAAACTCATGATTGCATACTATCCAAGAGATGTTTATACAACATTTGCACGCTGAAACGGGGACAACCTACGGCATTCTACCTGTCGGGGGCTGGCCGTTGAGGCAATTCGGCTGGGCATGGTCTAGACACCGCACTTCACCGCTTACTCCTGCAACCGATTGCCGAGCCCGGGGTCAGGAGGTGCGTACTTGGGAGGAACTGCCTCATGAAAACGCGTGCCGCTGTCGCTGTTGCTGCCGGAAAGCCGCTGGAGATCATGGAGGTCGACCTCGAGGGTCCGCGCGACGGCGAGGTCCTGGTCGAAGTGAAGGCGACCGGCATCTGCCACACCGACGAGTTCACGCTGTCGGGCGCCGATCCCGAAGGCCTGTTTCCGGCGATCCTCGGCCATGAGGGCGCCGGTATCGTCGTCGATGTCGGCAAGGGCGTCACCTCGGTCAAGAAGGGCGACCACGTCATTCCGCTCTATACGCCTGAATGCCGGCAGTGCCCGTCCTGCCTGTCGCGCAAGACCAACCTCTGCACCGCCATCCGCGCCACGCAAGGCCAGGGCTTGATGCCGGACGGCTCGTCGCGCTTCTCGATCGGCAAGGACAGGCTGTTCCACTACATGGGCTGCTCGACCTTCTCCAACTTCACCGTGCTGCCGGAGATCGCGGTCGCCAAGGTCAACCCGGACGCCCCCTTCGACAAGATCTGCTACATCGGCTGCGGCGTCACCACCGGCATCGGCGCGGTCATCAACACGGCCAAGGTCGAGCAGGGCGCCACGGCTGTGGTCTTCGGCCTCGGCGGCATCGGCCTCAACGTCATCCAGGGTCTTCGCCTTGCCGGCGCCGACATGATCATCGGCGTCGACCTGAACAACGACAAGAAGGCCTGGGGCGAGAAGTTCGGCATGACGCATTTCGTCAATCCGAAGGAGATCGACGGCGACGTCGTGCCTTATCTGGTCAACATGACCAAGCGCGGCGCCGACCAGATCGGCGGCGCCGACTACACCTTCGACTGCACCGGCAACACCAAGGTGATGCGCCAGGCGCTGGAAGCCTCGCATCGCGGCTGGGGCAAGTCGGTCATCATCGGCGTTGCCGGCGCCGGCCAGGAGATTGCAACCAGGCCGTTCCAACTGGTCACCGGCCGCACCTGGATGGGCACCGCCTTCGGCGGCGCGCGCGGCCGCACCGATGTGCCCAGGATCGTCGACTGGTACATGGAGAAGAAGATCCAGATCGACCCGATGATCACCCATACGCTGAAGCTCGAGGACATCAACAAGGGTTTTGACCTCATGCATGAGGGCAAGTCGATCAGGAGTGTGGTGGTTTACTGAGGAAGACCACAGGCCGCCGGCCAACCGGCCGGCGACCTCTGTGGTTAAACATGGGAGGAATGGAATGGCGGAAAAACTGCATCCGAAAATCGACAACGGCCTGCCGAAGGAAAGCGCCAGCTTTTCCGGCGGCACGTTGGTCTGCGCCTGCACCAGCAAGCCGGTGAAGGTGAAGGTCAAGGGCCAAATCGCCCACAACCACGCCTGTGGCTGCACCAAGTGCTGGAAGCCTGAGGGCGCGATATTCTCCGTCGTGGCCGTGGCAGGCACCGGCGACGTCACCGTCGTGGAGAATGGCGACAAGCTCAAAGTGGTCGATCCGAGCGCGCTCATCCAGCGCCATGCCTGCACCGGCTGCGGCGTCCATATGCACGGCCCGGTCGAGCGCGACCATCCGTTCAAGGGCCTGAGCTTCATCCATCCCGAGCGTTTCGAGGAAGACGGCTGGTCGCCGCCGGGCTTCACCGCCTTCGTGTCCTCGATCATCGAATCCGGCGTCGATCCGAGCCGCATGGACGGCATCCGCGCCCGGTTGAAGTCAATCGGCCTCGAGCCCTATGACTGCCTCAACCCGGGCCTGATGGACTATATCGCCACCTGGACCGCCAAGAAGTCGGGCGCACTGCCGGCCTAATAACTCTCGCCGGCGTTCAACCCCGCAAATTGAACGCCGGCTTGCTTCCAAGAGGTCCGGCTCGGAAGTCTAATGCACCTTCTGGCCCGCCAAACGGCGCCATGGCATCAGGGACGCCCCTCCGAGGGCAAGCCTTTCAATCATGAAGCAGCGAATATCCAGGATGCGGTAGAGGCGCTGCATCTAGGCGATGGCCTTCAAGCCAACATGTCCTTCCACCGTCAGCATTCCCATTGGATGCCCCTTCTTCTAGCGGCTGCGGTCAGAAGAGATTTTACGAGACAGAATCCGAAAGGCGGGCGATGGCGCATTGCCAGGACCGGCCCATTTTCACCCCATGGATTTTCGAATGCGGTTGACTTCTTCCGGGAATCGGAGAAGATAGATTTTATACGAAAGATCAACAAAAATATACAAAACTCGGGCCACAGCATAAAGTTCGGAGCGGCCTGAACCGGCGCTGAGCAACGAGCGCGCCTGTCAAGGAGGGCTGATAGGTCTACGAATGGAAAGCACCTGCGGTGTGCTTCGTGTTGCATTTAGGGATTCAAATTGGGAGGAGCCAAATGTCGAAGAAGACCTTGAGAATTACCATCGCCGGATTGCTGTTTGCAGCTATCGCAAGCACTCAAGCTGCGGCCGATGCCCTAAAAGATATTGTAGAGCGCGGCAGCCTGTCCGTCGGGGTGAAAGCTGATTTTGCTCCGTGGGGAATGCGTGATGCCGCAGGCAACCTTGTCGGCCTTGAGATCGATCTAGCACAAGACTTCGCCAAGCGACTTTCCAAGCAGGCCGGCAAGGACATCAGTCTTAACCTGGTTGTCGTGGCAACAGCCAATCGGATGGAGTTTCTCGAGCAGGGTAGGATCGATGTGTTGATCGCTACCATGTCCGACACGCCAGAGCGGCGTAAGGTAGTCGGGATTGTACAACCTGACTACTATTCCTCAGGCATTGCCGTTTTGGCCCGCAAGGACTCGGGCATCAACGGGTGGGAGAGCATTAACGGGAAGGCCATCTGCGGCATTCAAGGATCCTGGTTCAACAAGGACTACGGCACCAAAAAGGGTGCAGACATGGTCGCCTTCAAAGGAGTTCCAGAGGCCGAAGCGGCTTTCTTGGCCGGACGCTGCGCCGGCTGGTTGTACGACGATTCCGCCTTTACCGCTCGCATAGTCGCCGATCCGAACAAGTGGGCTGACTATGCTGTCGCAACGCCGGTTGTGGCGGATGTTCCGTGGGGCGCAGCTGTCCGCAAGGACGAGGTAAATGAGCCCCTCGGCGCCGCGCTCTCGGCCGCTATTATTGATTGGCACAAGAGCGGGCTCATCTCCGAGTTGGAAAAGAAATGGCATATCCCGGAGTCCGCCTGGGTCCGCTCTATGCACGAGAAATGCCTAGCCGGTGACAAGGCGTGCGCTTCCGTCCGAGAGGAGTAGGTCTCGAAAAGATTCGTGCGGCCTTCCGGTTTGGGAGGCTGCCCACTTTCCGACGATGGCGCATCGGAGGGTCGCATGGACGCATTTTGGGATTGGTTCCGCTGGCTAGATGAAGCCTATGGAATCAAGCTGACTATCTTTTATGACGAGTGGGATCGTGGGCGGTTTCTGAAAGGCCTTGTGACGACAATTCAGCTGTCGTTTGTTTGCATAGTGTTGTCAGTCATCATTGGAATGATTGGCGCCTGGTTTCAGATGTCCTCTTACGCCTCAGCACGGCGCCTGGTTCATGCCTACATTCAGTTTTTTCGAAATACGCCGCCGCTGGTCCAACTATATTTCTTCTATTTTGCGATTGATTCCGCCATCGCGCACCTTTTTGATCTCCATACGGGAATCCTAAGCAGCTTTGGTTGGGCCGTCATCTCATTATCTTTCTTTGCAGGAGCATTCAATACGGAGATCTTCCGCGCGGGACTTGAAGCCGTTCCGGAATCAACCGTGGAAGCCGCAGAATCGCTCGGATATACGAAATGGCAGGTGTACCGCTACGTCACCCTTCCTTTGGCCTACCGCGTCTGCCTTCCCGCGCTCAACAGCAATCTGGTCAATTTGGTGAAGACTACCACGGTGGCCTATGCAATCGCGGTGCCTGAGACCCTCTACGTGTCCAACCAAATCTGGTCTGACGAATTCAACGTACCAGAGATGATGAATGTAGTCTGGGTCGTGTACCTCGTTCTCGTGGGGATACTTGTTTGGCTCATGCATCGTTGGGAAAGGGCGATCCGCATTCCAGGTTTCGGTCGGAGCAGCCATGAGTAGGGGGCCGCGAATCGAGAAGCCGATGTGCAGCCGCTCAGGCGGTACAAACCTTGCTGTGATGAAACCGTTCAGGCTCTCGCAAAGGGACCCAGCTCAAAGCGCCTTCTGGACGGCATGGCTAGCCAGTCCCAAGGTTGGCTGGGCGATCTCGCTTATCCTTATATGTTCGGTCTTGGTCGACACCACCTACGCGCAAGTGCAAACGCGATCCAGTCCGACCATTCTGGAAACCCTCATTAAGTGGACCCCATTGATGCTTTTTGGGCCGCCAGGAGAGTTTGGTGGCTTCGCCCTGAATATCCTGGTCAGCTTCCTGGCGATGGCTTTTGGAACCTTTTTCGGCCTTTGGTTGGGGATTGGGCAGATTTCGGTCAACAGAGTTATTAGAAGAATATCGTGGTTGACTACGCAAATCTTTCAAAATTCGCCATGGCTCGTCTTGTTGTTCTACTTCATGCTCATGCTGCCATTCCAGATCAAGGTATTCGGCCAGACATACGACGTTCCCGGGTGGACAAAGGCCACGTTCGCACTTTCACTCCCTATTATGGCAAACGTATCTGAAATCCTCCGCGGAGCAGTTGCATCGCTGCCAACCGGACAGTGGGAATCTGCAGAAAGCCTCGCCTTTTCAAGGCGTCAAACGCTATGGAGCATCATCTTGCCCCAATGCGTCAAACGCATGCTGCCTCCTTGGATGAACTGGTATTGCATCCTGACAATGTCGACCCCGCTAATCTCTATTCTCGGTGTCAATGACGCCATGACCCTCACACAGGACGCCCTGGCTGCAGAAGACAGAAGCGAGTTCCTGATCCCCATGTATCTTTGGCTCATGTCTTGGTTCTTCATTTATAGCTATCCGATTGCTGCTTTCACGCGCCGCCTTGAGCGTCGCTTTGCGATCAAGCAATAGAGGGATGATGCATGGTCTCGGCTAAATGGTCCTCCGATCGGCCCATCCTTCAAATCAAAGACGTTCACAAATCTTTCGGCAAGCAGGAGGTGCTGAGAGGCGTTAGCCTGACAGTAATGAAAGGCGAGGTTATCTGCATTATCGGCCCGTCTGGCTCGGGCAAATCAACGTTGATCCGGTGCATCAATGCCTTGAATGATATCGACTCCGGTTCGATCACGGTTGGTGACCAAGAGGTCCACGATCCCAATCTCGACAAGCTGAAGCTGCGGAGGAAGGTGGGCATGGTTTTCCAGCAATATAACCTTTTCCCCCACAAGACGGCGCTGCAGAACGTCATGATGGCGCCGGTAAAGGTACTGAAGCAGCCTCGGGATCAGGCAGAGAGCCGAGCGCGGGCTTTGTTAAAAAGAGTACGTCTTGAGGGCAAGGAAAACTCGTATCCTGGCGAGCTCTCTGGTGGCCAGCAACAGCGCGTCGCAATCGCCAGATCGCTTGCCATGAGCCCGGACATCATGCTCTTCGATGAAGTTACGGCAGCACTGGATCCCGAGACGGTGAAGGAGGTGTTGGTGACCATCAAAGACTTGGCCGCAGACGGCATGACCTGCGTTCTAGTCACTCATGAGATGGGCTTTGCTCGGGAGGTTGCCGACCATGTTTATTTCACCGATAGGGGGGTGATAGTGGAGCACGGCCCACCTGCGCCATTCTTCAAAGAGGCCAAAGATCCGCGCACGAAGGCATTTCTGAGTCAAATCCTTTAAAAGCATCGCCTGTGCGCTGCGACTGGTAGCAGGCGCCTATGGTCCGAAAAGGCTGGTTGACGAACATACCGCTGCGTCGGGAAGCCCAGCCTGAGGAAGTGGCTTCGGTCATCGCATTCCTTTTGTCCGACGACGCGAGTTACGTTACCGGCCAAATCGTTGGCATCAACGGTGCCTCCATCATCTGACTGCTTCCGGCTTCGTCCTCCGGCCGCGAGATCGAGCAACAGGCCTGATCGAAGCCGGAGGTGGCGAGTGCTCCTAGACGCAATGTCACGATGGCGGGTGCAAGCCTTTGCGGATCGACCGTTCTCAGCGCGGTGCATGCTAGGGCGGCACCACTCGTTCCGTTCGCTTGATGATGATATCGCCGCATCGTGGACCACGGGAAGTTTCTTCGGCCGGGGCAGGAACTGGCTGTTCAGGAGGCGATCGAGATCAGGATCCTAGTGCTGGCGTGCGCATTTCGCAAAAGCCGGACGGGGATTCCGCTAAGTCGCGGACAG
>NZ_LPVS01000076.1:0-64180 GCF_014843905.1 Mesorhizobium silamurunense
CCAACAGCAGATCCACGCGCGCAACACCACCGGTTTTGCCCCGGTTACGGACGAATGAAGCAGACTCAGTGTGAGCGGTGTGATGTTACGCGTGTCCCGCTTGAGCGTTCAAGGGCCAATGACGGCATCGCACCTGTGCCTGGCGAGCGCGACCGCTTGCCCTTGTGATCCGAGCCTTGCTTGCCCGGCTGACGTGGCGGAAAGAAGCAGGGACGGCGAGTGGAGTCGACATTGCGTGAGGATATCACTATATAGCGGCGGCTTTCGGTTTCTCGCCCTTTTGGCGCGCCTGCGAGATCGCCGTAAATGCGTTGCCTGTTGTGACGGAAATCGGTCTGAAAAACCGGGAAAAAGCAAGCAGAAACAAATAGAGCGGATCTTTGACGATCCTGGCCAAAGCATCATCATCCTCAGCAATCTGAACGTGTTCCCTGAACCCTCCAATTCCTTTCCCTGTGTGGACCTTGGGCAAAACGTCTTGCCGGCCGAGGCCGACTCGGCTCGAATGGAGCGTGCATACTTTGGCGGGATGGGGGCGTTCATGACTACCAACCGGCATTGCCGCTAGGGAAGAAGCAGTATGAGTGAACATGCCATCGAGTTCTTGCGCGGATGGATTGGCGAAAAGGTCCATTGCCAGCATTCGCCGGCCAAGATCGAGAAGCAGGCCGAGACCCTCGCCGAGGAGTGCTGCGCCAAGGCAGCCGAGGAAGGCATTCTTCTGGAGGATATCCAGGAAGAAGTCGGCGACATCAAGGAACTGATCGCATCGCGGCTCGAGGAAGTCGCCGAAGAGAGCGAGCAACAGACGACGTCGGACAAGCCGTCCGAGTGAGATGCCGGTCCCGGCTTGAGCCGGGAAAGACAGGCATGGTTCAGCCGGATCTTGCCTCCGGCTTACCCGAATTTCTCTTTGAGCCATTCCTTGGGCAGCGCCGGCACGAAATTGCCGTCGCGCCCCGTCATGTCCTCATTGGCGATGAGCGCGCTGAGGATCGCTTCCTCCACCCCCTGCACGACAGCATCGAAGAACGGGTCGATATCGACGTCAGGGATGAACTCCGCGCGGGCGATGCGGCCTGAAGCCGCCAGCGCTGCCTCGGGATTGGCGGTCGAGAAGGCGAGAAAGATATCGCCTGAGCTGTGGTAGCCGTAGCCGCCGGTCATGGCGATGCCTAGCGGCACCCGCCGGGCGAGGCGCTTCATCTGATGCGGCAGGAACGGCGCGTCGGTGGCGACGATGGCGATGATCGAACCCTTTTCGGCGCGCGCCGTGGCCTCGCGGATCGCCGGTTCGGTGAGCTCCGGCTCGATGCGCCGGCCACGGATGGTGAAGTTGCGCCGCTTGCCGAAATTGGCCTGCACGAATACGCCGAGCATGTAGCGGCTGTTCTGCCATTCGACAATGCGCGAGGCGGTGCCCGATCCGGCCTTGAAGCCGAATGCGATCATGCCGGTGCCGCCGCCGACGCTGCCTTCCTCGATGGCGCCGCCTGTTGCACTGTCGAGTGCCGCGGCGACATGTTCGAAGCCGACATGATGGCCGTTGATGTCGTTGAGGAAACCGTCATAGGTCTCCGCCGCCACCGGCAGGCCCCAACCGCTGTCGAGCGCCGCCGGCAACACTTGGTTCATCCAGCGCAGCGTGCCGTCACGGGTGACGCCGCATGAATGGGTGTTGGTGATGGTGATCGGCAGGTTGAAGGCGCCGGTCTCCTCGATAATGTGCGTGCCGGTCAACTCGCCATTGCCGTTCTGGCTGAACACGCCGGCAAACACCGGTGTCGCAAGCTCGCCTCGCGGCCGCGGCAAGATAGCGGTCACGCCGGTGCGAACCGGCCCCTTGCCGACCTGGAGCGGGCCGTCGCCGGCAATCAGCGTCGTATAGCCGACCGTGACGCCCGGCACGTCGGTGATACAGTTGAAGCGGCCGGGCGTGCCGTCCAGGGCTATCCCGAACGAGCGCAGACGCGGCTTGCCAGATGGCGTGCGAAGATGCGGGTCGCTGCTGCTCATGCCGTCCTCAGAACAACGAGCCCTGGTTGCCGGGCTCCTTGGCCTTGCCCGAAGGTTTGGCGGCCAGCTTCGGCCGCGCCCCGCCGCTGGTGGCGATGGCCTCGGCATTGCCATCGGCGAATTCCAGTTGCAGTGCCGCACCGGGGGCCAGCTCCGCGACGCGCTTGATGACGGCGCCGTCGGCGTCCTTGACCAGCGCGAAGCCGCGCGCCAGCACGGCCTTGTGCGAAAGCGTGGCGAGCAGCCGGTCGGCCTGGGTGAGAGCGGCACGCAGGCGGTCGATCTGCCGCGCCAGCGCTTGGTCCTGCCTTCGTGTCAATCCGGCCAGCACATCGGCCTGAGCTTTCTGCCGCCTCACGATCGGCGCGGGCGACAGCCTGACCGACGTGCGCTGGAAGCGCGCACGGCTTTGGCGCACGATGGCAAAGAAGGCGGCGCGCGCGCGGGCTATGTCGCGGCCGGTCAGCGTGCGCGTCTCGTTGAGGCGGCGCGACAAGGTCGCCGGCGTCAGCCGCTGCTGATCCAGCCTTGCGCGCTTGCGCTCGATGCTCACCGTCAGGCCACGGCCCAGCCGGCTGGTCGCCTCGTCGAAGCGGCGGCGCGGCAGCGCCAGCAATTGGTCGGGCGAGGGGAGCGCGCGCGCCGCGGCGCGCACCGCCTGGCGCTTGCGCTCCAGATTGCGCGAGACGCAGGCGTTGAGCCGCGCGCCGAGGCTTGCCAAGGTGGCCTCCAGGTCCGCCCTGACCGGCACGGCGATCTCGGCCGCGCCCGTCGGCGTTGGGGCGCGCATGTCGGCAACGAAGTCGATGAGGGTCCAGTCGGTCTCGTGCCCGACTGCGGAGATCACCGGGATATGCGAGGCCCCGACAGCGCGCGCCAGACCTTCGTCGTTGAATCCCCAAAGGTCCTCGAGGCTGCCGCCGCCGCGCGCGACGATCAGGACGTCGGGTTGCCGTATGGCGCCGTCCCAGGTGAGCGCGTTGAAGCCGTTGACGGCTGCGGTCACTTCCCTGGCGGTTGTCTCGCCCTGGACTCTTACCGGCCACACCAGCACGGTGAGCGGGAACCGGTCCTTGATGCGGTGGATGATGTCGCGAATCACCGAGCCCGTCGGCGAGGTCACGACGCCGATGACGCGCGGCATGAACGGCAACCGCCGCTTGCGGCCGGCATCGAACAGGCCTTCGGCCTGCAGCCGCCGCTTGCGTTCTTCGAGCAGCGCCATCAGCGCGCCGGCGCCCGCCGGCTCCAGATTGTCGATGACGATCTGGTAGTTGGATTTGCCGGGATAGGTCGTCAGCTTGCCGCTGGCGATCACTTCCATCCCTTCCTCGGGGCGGAATTTCAGCTTGGACATCGTGGTCTTCCACACCACGGCGTCGATCCGCGCGCGGTCGTCCTTCAGCGCGAAATAGGCGTGGCCGGAGGAATGCGGCCCGCGATAGCCGGAAATCTCGCCGCGCACCCGCACATTGCCGAAAGCGTCCTCGACCGTGCGCTTCAGCGCGCCGGAAATCTCGCTCACCGTATATTCGGTGGCATTGCTGCGTGATTCGGTTGCTGCTTCGCTCATCGCGTGATTGGGGAACGCTTATTGGGCCGCGTCAAGGCAGGGAGCAATCCCCGCTAATATTATAACGCGATCTTAAGCCCGATTTGGTTTGACTGGCCGCAGGAAAACCGGCCGGAAACGCATGAGCGGACGCACCAACAGCAGCCCATTGACGCATCAGGTCACGCTGACCGTGCTGACGCTGGCTGTCTTCGCGCTGGCCATGGTCGTCGGCTTCGGCTTCTACGCGGCGTCGCAGGCCGACAATGCCTCGCTCGAACACCAGAAGATGTTCATCGCCGACGGTTTGAAGGATCAGATTGCGTCTGTTCAGCGTGAGCAGGAAAGCGTTTCGGTCTGGGATGACGCGATCACCAATGTGAAGGCTGCGAACCAGACCTGGATTGAGGAAAACCTCAGCGTCTGGATGTACACCTATTACGGTCACAACCGGGTCTACATACTCGACGCCGCCAACCATCCCGTCCACGCCATGCAGGAAGGCAAGGTGGTCGATCCGTCCGCCTATGGCAAGGACGAGCCTGCCTTGCAGGCATCCATCGAGAAGCTGCGTCGCATGCTCGCTGAGTCGCCGAAGGCCGATGCCTTCGGGCAGCCGGCCAAGATGGTGGCGGAGGATCTTGTGTCGCTCCAAGGAAAACCGGCGATCCTGAGCGTGATGCCGCTGCTGCCGAGTTCGAACCGGGTCACGCAGGCGCCAGGCACCGAATATCTGCACGTTTCGGTGGAATTCATCAACGACGCGGTGATCAACAAGATCGCCGAAAAGTACCTGCTCGACGGCGCGCGCCTTGTGCCGCTGTCGCAACCGGTCGGCGCCGCGGCCGTCCCGCTGGTCGATTCCCGCGGCGTCATCCTCGGCTATGTCGGCTGGGATCAGGAACGGCCCGGTCTCACCCTGGTGCGCAAGATGGCGCCGGCGCTGGGCGTGGCGCTGCTTGTGGCAGCGGGCGTCCTGGCGTTCCTGCTGCGCAGGCTCCGCCGCGCCTCGTCCGCGCTGCAGACCAGCCAGGATGAGGCGCAATATCTCGCCTTCCACGACACGCTCACCGGCCTGCCTAACCGGGCTCTGTTCGAGGACCGCTTGCGGCGGGCCCTGCTCAGGGCCGGCCAGGATATCGCGGTTCACGACATGGGAAGGGTGGGGTTGCTTTATCTCGACCTCGACCGCTTCAAGCATATCAATGACACGCTCGGCCACCCTGCGGGCGATGAGCTGGTGCGCCAGACGGCGGCCAGGCTGCAGCACACCGTTCGCGAGGTGGATACCGTGGCGCGGCTGGGCGGCGACGAGTTCGCCCTGATCCTCGTCGACATCCGCGATATCCGTGCCGCCGAGGATATCGCCGAGCGGCTGTTGCAGAAGTTGCAGGAGCCATTCAAGCTCATGGAAGATCAGGTCTTCGTCAGCGCCTCGATCGGCATCGCGCTATCGGCCGGCGGCGAAACGGATGCCGACGATTTGCTGCGCAAGGCCGACATCGCGCTCTACGAAGCCAAGAAGAACGGCCGCGGCCGGCACTAGGTCTTCGCCGGCGACATGGACGACCTGCTCTTGCGCAAGCGCAAGGTCGAGACCGAGCTTCGCAAGGCCCTCGACGGCGGCACCGGCATCAGGCTCGCCTACCAGCCGGTGTTCGCGTCGAACGGCAAGACGATCCTCGGCGCGGAGGCGCTGATCCGCTGGGGACATGATGTGCATGGCACATTGCCGGCTGCGCAATTCATCGCCATCGCCGAGGAGCGCGGCATGATCGGCCAGCTCGGCGCGTGGGTGCTGCAGGAGGCCTGCCGCTTCGCCGTGCGAACCGACTTGCCGTGGCTCGCCGTCAACGTGTCACCGCTGCAGTTGCGCGACGCCGGCTTTCCGGAACAGGTTGCGTCGATCCTTGCCGACACCGGGCTGGCGCCGCAGCGCCTGCAGTTCGAGATCACCGAAAGCGTGCTTCTGGACAATAGCGATGCTTCGAGGGCCGCTCTGGCCACCTTGCGTCAGTTGGGCGTCGGCATCGTTCTGGACGATTTCGGTACCGGGTATTCATCGCTGAGCTACCTGCGCCGCCACGCCATCGACAAGCTCAAGATAGACCGATCCTTCGTGCGGCTTCTCGATGGCGACGGCAACTCGGCGGCGATCGTCAAGGCGCTGATCGATCTCGCCATGGCGCTCGGGGTCGACGTCACCGCCGAGGGTGTCGAGACCGAGGCGCAGAAGGTGCTGCTGGTCGCCATGGGCTGCCGGCAACTACAGGGCTATTTCTTGTCGCCGCCGCTCGAGCCGGTCCAACTGCTCGGCCTTTCCGGTCTGACTTCGCCGGACGAGGTCGAGCCGACCGCCGCTCGCGCCTAGCGCGACCGAACAAGGCCCCAAGGATTACCAGCCAGGCAGGATCTGGTTTGCCTTAGTCCGCTTCATCTTGGCATAGGCGAGCGCCGCGAAGTCGAAGCTCCCTGTCTCTTCGCCGACCGGCACGGAAATGTTGTCCAGGCTTTCCGCGATGTGGCGGGCGAGCGCGTCGACGATCTCCGGCTGCGAGGTCTGGCCGCGCATGATGCCGATGCGGCAATCCGGCAGCGCATCGAACCCGTCGGCCTCGCCGAGTACGCGCATGCCGGGCCTGAGCGCGCATTCCGGTAGCACCGAGATGGCGAGGCCGGACAGCACGGCGGCGGTGATCACGGTGGCCGAGAAGCTGGAGAAGAGCACGCGATATTCGCGGTTCTGCCGGTCGAGCACGTCGACGGCCGCGCGGCGCCAGATGCAGTTCGGCCGGCCGAACGCCATCGGCAGGATCTCCTGCTCATGCGTGGCGTGGTTCGCCGAGGTGACCCACAAAAGCGGCTCGCGCCGCACCACTTCCGACTGGCCGCGCGTGTCGTTGTGCGTCACCAGCGCGAGATCGAGATTGCCGCGCTTTATGTGCTCGACCAGGCCCGGCGTCGGCTCGCAGATGACGGTTAGCTCGACGCGCGGGTTGGAGCGCGAGAAGCGCGCCATGATCTCCGGCAGGAAACGGTCGGCATAGTCGTCCGGCGTGCCGATGCGGATCGTGCCTTCGAGCCGCTGGTCGTCGAAGGCGGCGAGCGTCTCGCGATTGAGGTAGATCAGCCGCCTTGCATAGGAAAGCAGCCTGTCGCCTTCCTCGGTTAGCTTGTTGGTGCGGCCGTCCTTTTCGAACAGCGGCTTGCCGATCCGCTCCTCCAGCCGGCGCATCTGCATCGACACCGCCGACTGCGTCCGGTGCACCTCTTCGGCAGCGCGGGTGAAGCTGCCGGTGTCGGCAATCGAGATGAAGGTCTGCAACTGATCGAGATCGAGCGGTGCTTTCATCGGGTCCAACCTATCATTGATGTTGATGCTAAAGATTAAAAACATTCGTTGGATTAATCAATCGCGCAGTGGCAAATTGGCATCGTCCACATGAAGGCATGTGTATCGAGACCCCAACGGCGCCCCTCCCAGGCGCCGATTGCATGGTTTCGTCCGCCCGACTCCTGAAGGAGAGACTGACATGACCACGATTGAATTCGCCTCCGAGACCCCGCGCATCACCACGCGTCCGGCCGTTGCGACGCGCGTGCTCAATGCGGTCGCCAACGCCTTTCGCGCCTGGAAAAATCGCCGCGCCTTCTATCGCCTTGGCGAGATGTCGGATGCCGAGCTTGCCGATATCGGCCTGACCCGCGCCGATCTTCACGTCGCCATCGACGTGCCTTTCGGCCGCGATCCGACTGCGAAACTGCGCGTGATAGCCAGCGAGCGGGCCGACACGGTCGAGGATCTCGCCCGCAAGGTCGCCTGACTGGCTGCGCGACTGCATTTCGGTCGCCCTTGAACCTTTTGAAGGCCCGGCGCGACCAAGCTTCATGCAGGCTCCCACACTCCCTGCCGGTTCCCCGCCGGCCTGCCTGCACATTGCCCGGTTCTCCTCCAGGACCGGGCATTTTTTTCGGGGTGTCGGGATTCAGGTGATGCCGGGCTGCAAATGGCGGCTTTCTGCGCTTCCGGTGCTCACGTACTTCAAGTACGCTCCGTTCCGGTTCTCGAAATCCACCATTTTCGACTCGGCCTGACCTGAATCCCGACACACCGAACGTCAGCGATAAGACCTACCGCCGGTCCATGCCGCGCTTGAACTGGTCGAAGATCGTCTCCATGCCCTTCTGATACTCGTCGCGCTGCTGCGCGCCGGTCTCGAACATCCTACCGAAGATATCGTCGAACGGGTTCCGCGGCCGGCCGCTCGGATTGGTTTGCGGCTGCGGCGGCTGACTCTGCTGTGGTTGGCGCTGTTGCGGCTGTTGTGGCGCCGGCTGTCCGCCGGGCAGCCCGAACCCGCCGCCGCCCTGGCGCAGCATCTCCTCGAAGATCTTGCCGAGCGGACTGTCGCCGTAGGGGCTTTGCGTCTGCTGTGGCTGGTTCTGCTGCGGTCGGCCTTGCGGCTGCTGCGCGCCGCCGCCGAACATGTCTTGCAGCACCTTGCCGAGCGGATTGTCGCCGTAAGGGTTTGGCGCTTGCTGCGGCTGGCCTTGCGGCTGTTGCGCGCCGCCGCCGAACATATCCTGCAGCACTTTGCCGAGCGGGTTGTCGCCATAGGGATTGGGTTGCGGCGCCTGACGCGGTTGCTGGGCCTGCACACCGCCGCCCACTTGCCGCATCATCTCCTCGATGATCTCGCCGAGCGGATTGCCGCCGCCGAAGCCGGCGGCCTGCATTTGATTGTTGGTTTGCTTGAACAGCCCGCCCATCATCATCGAGGCCATGGCCGGCAGCATCTGCTGCAGCACCTGCTGGCTGAGCCCGGTGGCCTGCGCGGCCTGGGCAGCGACGGCGCGCGACAGGTCTTTCGAGCCGAACAGATGGCCGAGGATGCCGTTGCCTTCATCGATGCCTTGCGGCGTGAAGGCCCGGGTGGCGTCCTCGAAATATTTGGCGTGCTGGCCGCTCGCCATCGCTGTCATGAAGGCGCCCATCCCGTAAGGATCGGCTGTGTTACGCTGGAGCCCTTGCGAGAAGGCCGGCAGCAGTGCTTGGACCGCTGCCTGGGTCTGCTGCATCGACAGGCCATACTGCTGAGCCAGCGCCTGCATGCCGGCGCCGTTCTGGGCTTGCGAAAACATATCGAACAGGGAAGGCATGGGATCTCCTCCGCAATATCCTCACGGAGGAACCTAGTTCGTTTCCATCCCCGATTGAAGCAGCTTTTGCCGCGTCACTGTCAGGCGGCAGGCGAACGGTTAATAGGCATATTCCATGAACACCGGCTCGATCGAGCCGCCCCAGCGCGTGTGATAGGCCGACAGCATCTCCTCGGCGCTGGTGGTGCCGCGCGCCACGACTTCGTCAAGCGTGTTGAGGAACGAGGTCTCGTCATAGCCGTCGCGGTTCTTGCGCGCGCGGTTCTTCAGCCCAGTGCGCGCGATGGCGAGTACGTCACGGGCAACCTCGCGCAAGGTGGTGTTGCGGAACGGCGCCGCAATGCCGTGCTCCGGCACCGCGTTGCGCATCGCCAGCGCCTCCTGGTAGGTCCAGCTCGAGGTCAGCGCTTCGGCGGCGTCCAACGCCTGCTCGTCGTAGAGCAGCCCGACCCAGAAGGCCGGCAAGGCGCAGATGCGCCGCCACGGCCCGCCATCGGCGCCGCGCATCTCGAGAAAGCGCTTCAGCCGCACATCCGGGAACAGCGTCGAGAGATGGTTTGCCCAGTCGCCCATCGTCGGCAGGCCGTCGGGAACCTCGTTGCGGGCGGCGCCCGCCATGAACTGGCGGAAGGTGTAGCGCGTCATGTCGTGATACTGCCCGTCGCGAATGACGAAATACATCGGCACGTCGAGCGCCCATTCGACATAATCGGCAAAGCCGAAATCCGGCGCGAAGCAGAATTCGAGCATGCCCGAGCGCTGGTTGTCGGTGTCGCGCCAGATGTCGCCGCGCCAGCTTTGCAGCCCGTTCGGCCGGCTCTCGGTGAAAGGCGAATTGGCGAACAGTGCCGTCGACAGCGGCTGCAGCTTCAGCGACACCTGCATCTTGCGGCGCATGTCTGCTTCGCTTTCGAAATCGAGATTCACCTGGATCGTGCAGGTGCGGTACATCATGTCGAGGCCCTTGGTGCCGACCTTCGGCATGTAGCGGGTCATGATCTCGTAACGCGACTTCGGCATTTTCGGCGTTTCGGCGAGCGACCATTTTGGGCTGCCGCCGAGCCCGAGGAAGCGGATGCCAAGGGGCTCGGCGATCTCGCGCACCTGCGCCAGATGCGCGTTGCCCTCGCGGCAGGTCTGGTGGATCGTTTCCAGCGGCGCCCCGGAGAGCTCGAACTGTCCGCCCGGCTCCAGCGAGATCGCGCCCTGGCCGGTCGGCTCGACCAGGCCGATGATGCGGCCGGCATCCATGATCGGATCCCAGCCGAGCTTTTCCTGCATGCCTTCGAGGATGGCGCGGATGCCGCGCTCGCCGCCATAGGGCACCGGCGCGTTGCCGTCGACATAGAAGGGGAATTTCTCGTGCTCGGTGCCGATGCGCCATTTGTCGCGTGGCTTGTTGCCCGCGGCCAGGTAGCCGACGAGTTCGTCGATGCCTTCGATTGGACTGGTATCGGTTGTGTCGCGCGCCATGAAAAAGCCTCCGCAGCGGTCGGTCGACCGCCGGGCGCTAGATGGACGAAATGTCAGTAGCCGATCAAGCGAAAAATCCTGAGCCACGGCTCAACTGGATTTGATCACCAGTCGCCGATCGTCGCCTGCATCACGGCAAGCGCCGCCACCGCCGCCGTATCGGCGCGCAGGATGCGCGGTCCGAGCGGGATGGCGGTGACGAAGGGCAGCGCCCGCAGCATCCTGCGCTCATCGTCGGAAAATCCGCCCTCCGGCCCGACCAGCAGCGCGAATTTTTTCTCACTTACCTTCTGCAAAGCCGGTAGCGGATTGGTGGTCGAGGCATCCTCGTCGCAGAAGATCAGCCGCCGTTCCTTGTCCCAGCCGCCGAGCAGCCGCTCCAGCTTCTCCGCCTCGCGCACGTCCGGCACGGCCAGGATACCGCATTGCTCGGCCGCTTCGACGACATTGGCGCGCAGTCGATCGATGCCGGGCTTTGCCACTTGCGTATGCTGAGTGATGACCGGCTGCAGGATGCCGGCGCCCATTTCGACCGCCTTCTGCACGAGATAATCGAGCCGGCCCTGCTTCAGCGGCGCGAAGCAGTAGACGAGATCAGGCAGCGGCGGCTGCGGCCGCTGCAGGGAGACCACCTTGAGCCGGACGGCTTTCTTGGATCTGGCGGCGATCGAAGCCGACCACTCGCCGTCGCGGCCGTTGAAAAGCAGAACTTCGGCGCCTTCGCCGAGCCGCAGCACATGCGCGAGATAGTGGCTCTGCTGTTGTCCGGCATCGAATTCGAGGCCCGGTTCGAGATCGTCCGGCACGAACAGCCGCTGCATTTTGTAATTAGCGCGCATGGCCGAGCAATGGGCGAGGCGATGGACGCCGTCAAGTATCGGCGGACGGATGCCAGACCGGCACGTAGCCTTGCCTTAGCACCGAAACGCTGGTGGCGGGCGTGATCAGCCGCAGCGATCGCCCAGCGAGGCGGTTGAACGGAACAGGCTCGGCATAGCCTGCGAAGGACCATTCGAGCGCCTTGCCGGTGCGGAGCGCATAGGCGGTCTCACCGTCGGCCACGACTGCTCCATCCGGCAAACCGGCGAGTTCATCCGACGAGACGGGCGGCGGCCGGCCGCCCGAGGCCAACCGCTCCTTGTGCAGCCGTTTGTCGACCATCGGCGCGCGAGGGTCGGGAACGTCGAAGGCCTCGCCGAAACGCCGCACGAAGTCGGCCGCCCGTTCGCGCCGGCAGAAGAAGCAGGGCCGGTGGCCGGAGGCTAGCGCCGTCACCTCGTCGAGGAAGAACAACTCGGTCCAGCCGGCCTTGCCAGCGGGGCGATTGCGGCCCATCGGCTCGCGCCGCACGTTGCGGAACTCACAAGCGCAGATGATCCAAGCCGGCAAGGCCCAGCGCTTCCTCAGAAGCGTTTTCGTCTCGGGGTCATGGATGATGCCGCGATTGCCCATGAACAGGCCGCGCTCGGGCACGGCATGGATGGCGCCGAACGGATCGACCCGGTTCTGCAGTGGCATAGCTTTCTCTCCGGCACGCAGCTTGGCTGAAAGGGAGGCGGCATGATATCGCTCGCCCCAGCAATTTCATGTCAGCAGGGTTTCTAGATGCGGGTGCTGGTGGTCCAGAACTACGACAATACCGGCCTCGGCCAGGTCGGCGCCGCTCTCGCGGAGGCCGGCGCCGAGCTCGACCTGCGCCGTCCTTACCAGGGCGATCCGCTGCCGCAGGACGCGAATGGTCACGATGCCATGGTGGTGCTGGGCGGCGGCCAGAATGCGCTGGCCGACGACGACTATTCCTATTTTCCGGCCTTGCTCGAACTGACGCGCGATTTCGCCGGCAAGGACCGGTCGGTGCTCGGCATCTGCCTTGGCGGCCAGCTCGTCGCCCGCGCCTTTGGCGCCGACAACCACATCGGCGGTGCGGTTGAATTCGGCTGGCGTGGCGTATCGCTGACGACGGCGGCCAAGGCCGATCCGGTGCTTGGCGCGCTGCCGGAAAATTTCCCGATCTTCCAGTGGCACGACGACACGTTCGACCTGCCCGAAACCGCCGTCCGGCTTGCCGGCAACGAAGTCGCCACGAACCAGGCCTTTCGCATCGGCCGCGCCGTCTATGGCTTTCAGTTCCATTTCGAGGCCGACCGTCCGCTGGTACGCGACTGGAGCACATCCTTCGCATCGCTGATCGCCGACCGTCACCCCGACTGGGCCGGCAAGCTCGACGACGAGATGGCCCGCAACGGCCCCGATGCCGACGCTGCCGGCCTGGCGATCGCCCGCGCCTGGGTGGCGACCATCTAGTCATCTCACCGATCGTTCCAAGCGTGACATAATTGGCACGCGACGGCGGTTCCAGCTGGGGAAAACCAGCTTCGTCCTTGGCTTGTGCTCGCCCGCCATCCTAGAAGGCGCCCGCTCTGTATCGTCCGTGCAACCGCGATGAACCTTCTGTGTGATCCAAGCGACACACCGGCGATACAGAATCTGCTTAGAAGCGCGAAATCGTCGAAACATTGAGACGCATTTTATCGTTTCAACGCATTGGTAACCGCCTCGTGCACAGATGCAGAAAGCTCAACCAGAGATGACGTCCGTGAAAGCAGCGCTTTTGTCCTTTGTCATGCTGTCTGCCATCGTCGTGTGCGGCCTCGGCATTTATTCGGCCGACGCAGCCAACAATCATCAGGCCGTCGACGGCTACGGCGTCACCGCCGCGCTTCGCTAAGCCTGATCCTTCCCGATAAACGGAAGCACGGTTCGGGATCGCGGCTAAGCCGCTTTTCCCGTTACAGTCAGGATGCGCTTGTCCGCGCCGGCAACGGCGAGAGCGCTCAGCGTTCCCGCTTGCCAGGCGAGTGTGTCGACATTGACGCGGTTGGCCATCACCTCGGCTTCCGGCACCGGCGTATGCCCGTGCACGATCACTTTGGGATACAGCCCCGGGTGATCGTGAAAGGCGTCGCGGATCCAGATCAGGTCTTGCGGGCTCTGGCTTTCGAGCGGAATGCCGGGCCTGATGCCGGCATGACAGAAGAAGAAGTCGCCGAAGGTCACTGAAAAGGACAGCGACTTCAAGAAATCGATATGGGTTTGCGGCACCGCGTCGACCAATGCCGCGTGTCCATGCAGCAGCGTGTCGTCCGACCTGTCGAACCAGCCGCCGCCGGACGAAAGCTTCACGCCGTAGGACAGCGCTGTCTGGACGCCGCCAAAGCGCATGAACAGGCCGTTCGCGTCGGGCTCGTCGAGAAAATCGAGCATGCCCATATCGTGGTTGCCGGCAAGCATGATGTTGCGCGGATCGCGCTTCTTGGCCTCGATCAGGAACTCGATGACGCTTTTGGAGTCCGGCCCGCGGTCGACATAGTCGCCGAGATGAATGATGCGCCAGTCGGACGACGGCGCGTATTCCAGTTCGCTCTCGATCCCGCGGTGCATGGCGGCGAGCAGGTCGTGACGGCCGTGCACGTCGCCGATGGCATAAAGCCGCATGCCTTCCGGCCCGCGCGCGTCGAGATAGTGGATGCCCGTTTCAGTCAAGGCGAGCGTCTTCCCGTGTCGGTCATCACGGGAAACTAGGGCGGATCGGTGAATAAGCCCCTAGCGCCGCAGCTGGTCCTTGCCCATGTCGGTTACCAGACGCTTACCGCACAGCGCCAGCGTGATGTCCATTTCCTTGCGGATGATCTCGAGCGCCTTGGTGACGCCCGCCTTGCCCATCGCGCCGAGCCCGTAGAGGAAAGGCCGGCCGATATAGGTGCCCTTGGCGCCGAGGCAAAGCGCCTTGAGCACATCCTGGCCCGAGCGGATGCCGCCGTCCATGTGCACTTCGATCCTGTCGCCGACCGCATCGGCGACCTCCTCCAGCACCGAGATCGAGGAGGCGGCGCCGTCGAGCTGCCGCCCGCCATGGTTGGAGACGACGATCGCGTCGGCGCCGGTCTCGGCCGCCAGCAGCGCGTCCTCCTTGTCGAGGATGCCCTTCAAGATCAGCTTGCCGCCCCAGCGCTCCTTGATCCAGGCGACGTCCTTCCACGACAGCTGCGGGTCGAACTGCTCCGTCGTCCAGGACGACAGCGAAGAGACGTCGCCGACGCCCTTGGCGTGGCCGACGATGTTGCGGAAGGTGCGGCGCGGCGTGCCGGCGATCCCCAGGCACCAGCGCGGCTTGAGGGCCAGGTCGATGATGTTGGCAATCGTCATCTTGGGCGGCGCCGAAAGCCCGTTGCGCACATCCTTGTGACGCTGGCCGAGGATCTGCAAGTCGAGCGTCAGCACCAAAGCCGAGCACTTCGCCGCCTTGGCGCGGTCGATGAGGTTGAGCACGAAATCCTTGTCGCGCAGCACATAGAGCTGGAACCAGAACGGCTTCTTGGTCACCGAGGCGACATCCTCGATCGAGCAGATGCTCATGGTCGAGAGCGTGAACGGCACGCCGAATTCCTCGGCAGCCTGAGCCGCCAGCATCTCGCCGTCGGCATGCTGCATGCCGGTCAGCCCGGTCGGAGCCAGCGCCACCGGCATCGCCACCTTCTCGCCGATCATGGTCGATTCCAGCGAGCGGTTGCTCATGTCGACCAGCACGCGCTGGCGAAATTTTATCTTGCCGAAATCCTCCTCGTTGGCGCGGTAGGTGCTCTCCGTCCAGGCGCCGGAATCGGCGTAGTCGAAGAACATCTTCGGTACCTTGCGGCGCGCCATGTCCTTGAGGTCGGCGATGGTGAGGATGTCGCTCATGATGGTCCCCGCTTGATCGATGCTTAGGAGCGTTTGCGTGTGGGTTCGATGTCGCCGGCCTCGGAGCGTTGCCTGAGCCTCAGCCGCGATACGCGCTGCCAGTCGCCGCTGCGCTCGGCTTCCGCCATGGAGCGCTCGACATAGGTGATATGGTCCATCGCGGCCTTGCGCGCCGCGGTCGGATCCGCCGCCTTAATCGCGACGTGGATCGCCCGATGCTGCTCAAGCAGCGCCTCGCGCGCGCCTGGCACGGTGAAGACCAGAAGCCGGTTCTGGAACACGCCCTCGGACAACAGCCGATAGCAGGAGCGCAGCGTATGCAAAAGGATGATGTTGTGCGCGCATTCGCAGACCGCATGATGGAATTCGACGTCGATTTCCGCCTCGTCGTCGAAGTCGCCGGTGCGGTGCGCCTCGTCCATGCGCGCCATGATGCGGTCGAGCAAGGCGAGATCCTCGGGCGTTGCGCGCCGCGCCGCATATTCGGCCGCGATCGCCTCGATCTCGCGCCGGTATTCCAGATAGTCGGTCACCGCCTTGCGGTGCATCGAGATCAGATCGGTCACTGGCTTGGTGAAAAGCTGGCCGATGACGTCGGCGACATGCGTACCGCCGCCCGGCCTGGTGGTCAGCAGCCCGCGTCCCTCCAGTGCCTTCAGCGCATCGCGCAGGATCGGCCGCGACACGTCGAACTGGCGCGCCAGCTCGCGCTCGCCCGGCAGCCGGTCGCCGGTGCGCAGCACGCCTTCGAGGATCAGGCTCTCGATCTGCTGCACCACCTCGTCGGCGGTGCGCGAATGCTCGATCCTGGAGAAGATGTCGCTCAACGGAGGGCGCCTGGGAACGGGATGGATGTCGCGCAGATTAAAGCCTCTGTCGCCAACTGGTCAAATTATTTATCCAATTCACCGGATCCGGTCGGTTCTGGCGCCGCGCCGTTGCATCGGCGGCTGCTAAAATTTGCTGTTTACGTGCCTTGCCGATTGCCGCAAGAAAACCCGATTGCACGAACGGTCGAAACCAGGGGGGCCAGCCGTGTCGGACGAGACGTCCAACCTCGAATTCCAGCCGCGCGCCCAAGGTAGCGTCCTGGGCTTTCCGGCTTATGAAGGACGCCCCGGCGCGCTGGGCGAGGTCCATGCTCGTCCGCATCCGCTGGTCGAGAAGCCGCGCGTGCTTATCCAGCTTTCCTTCATGACCGAGGGGGGTTCCGGCGTCGACCAAGCCGTGCTCTCGGAACTGTCGCGGCGCCTCGGCATCGCAGCGCCTGAGCGTCATGCCCGCCATCACGCCATGAGATGGGGCAAGGGCACGTTGCGCTGGGAGCGACACACGGAATTCTCGACCTATCTCTGGGAAGGGCCGCTGGCCGAAAACGGCCGGGGCCAGGAGGATTCGCCCTTCGGTAACGGCTTCTCGCCGCCGGGAACGGTGATTTCCGGCATCCGGCTCGAGATCCGCAAATGGACGCAAGCGAGCGAGAAACTGATCGCCGGTTTCGACCCGACCAGCCTCTGCTATTCGCTGGTCGAGCGCGGCGCCGCGGCAATCGTCACCGACTTTCGCCAGGACGGCGATGGCCTGACCCGCATGCTGGTGCTCGACCGAGGCCTGACGCCGGCAAGCACCGGCGCCTTGTCGCAGCGGCTGATCGACATCGAGACCTACCGGACCCTTGCCATGCTTGGCCTGCCGCTGGCGCTGACCTTGTCCGGCCGCGCCCGCCGTATCGAGGACCGGCTGGCGCAGACGACGCTGGAGATGAAGGCGGTCGAGACCCGCGACAGCCAGACCTTGCTCGCCGACCTCACCGAGCTCGCCGCCGAACTCGAAGCCGACGCGGCGTCCAGCCTCTATCGCTTCGGCGCCAGCCGCGCCTATGATGGTATCGTCACCGAGAGGCTGGAGGCGCTGGATGAAGAGCCGGTGCAGGGCTACGACACCTGGGCCGGGTTCCTGCTGCGGCGCATGGCGCCGGCCATGCGCACCTGCCGCTCCGTAGAGGAGCGTCAGGCCAACTTGTCGCGAAAACTCACCCGCGCCACCACGCTGCTGCGCACCTGGGTCGATGTCGAGGTCGAGAAGCAGAACCGCGACCTGCTTGCCTCGATGAACAACCGCGCCCGGCTGCAATTGCGCCTGCAGCAGACCGTCGAAGGCCTCTCGGTCGCCGCCGTCTCCTATTATGTCGTCGGCCTCATCGGCTATGTCGCCAAGGGCGCGTCGACCTTCGGCCACGCCTTCGCGCCGGAAGTCGTCACCGCGGCTTCCGTGCCGGTCGCCATCCTGCTCGTCTGGTGGGGTGTGCGCCGCGTGCGGCGCATGCATTCCGAGCCGGCCAAGCATCCGGGCGAGTAGGCACCCGGACTTCCTGCGGATACGATCGATCGCCAGCGGCAGATTGCCGCTGCGGAAGCGCGTGTATGGCCGATGTCGGATCCCGACCAAAGCAGGGTTTGCAACAATCGCGCTTCACTGGTAAAAGATTTTGACCAGTCGAGCGGAGGAAGCGCCGATGTCCGGCCTTGCCATGCCCAAGCCAGATGCCGAGACGATGCGCCGGCGCGCCGAGATCGTCGCCGACATGCGCATCATCGTGCCGGGCGAGGGCGTCGTCGACACGGTCAACGAAATGCGGGCCTTCGAGAGCGACGGCCTCACCGCCTATCGGCAATTGCCGCTGGTGGTGGTGCTGCCGGAGACGGTGGCGCAGGTCTCGCGCGTCTTGAAATACTGCAACGAGCGCAACATCCGCGTCGTGCCGCGCGGCTCGGGCACGTCGCTCTCCGGCGGGGCGCTTCCGCTTGAGGACGCGGTGCTTCTGGTGATGAGCCGCTTCAACCGCATTCTTGCGATCGACTATCCCAACCGCGTCGTCGTCGCCCAGCCGGGCGTCACCAATCTCGGCATCACCACCGCCGTCGAGCAGGAGGGTTTTTACTACGCCCCCGATCCATCCTCCCAGATCGCCTGCTCGATCGGCGGCAACGTCGCCGAAAATTCCGGCGGCGTGCACTGCCTGAAATACGGGCTCACCGCCAACAATGTGCTGGGCATCGAGATGGTGCTGATGAATGGCGAGGTGGTGCGGCTTGGCGGCAGCTATCTCGACCAGGAAGGCTACGACCTGCTTGGGGTCATGACCGGCTCGGAAGGCCTGCTCGGCGTCGTCACCGAGGTCACCGTGCGCATCCTGAAGAAGCCGGAGACGGCGCGTGCGCTTCTGATTGGCTTCCCGACCAGTGAAGAAGGCGGCCAATGCGTCGCCGACATCATCGGCGCCGGCATCATCCCGGGCGGCATGGAGATGATGGATCGCCCGGCGATCCACGCGGCCGAGGATTTCGTCCATGCCGGCTATCCGCTCGATGTCGAGGCGCTGCTCATTGTCGAGCTCGACGGGCCGAGTGTCGAGGTCGATCACCTCATCGGCCTGGTCGAGGCGATCGCCTACCGCAACGGCTCGACCACCTGCCGCATATCGCAGTCGGAGCAAGAGCGGCTGAGTTTCTGGGCCGGCCGCAAGGCGGCCTTCCCGGCGGTCGGCCGCATCTCGCCCGACTACTACTGCATGGACGGCACCATCCCGCGCAAGGAGCTGCCGCGCGTGCTGGCCGGCATGCGCGATCTCTCCGAAAAGTATGGGCTGGGCGTCGCCAATGTCTTCCATGCCGGCGACGGCAATCTGCACCCGCTGATCCTCTACGACGCCAACGTGCCGGGCGAACTCGACAAGGCCGAGAGTTTTGGCGCCGACATCCTGCGCCTTTGCGTCGAGGTCGGCGGCGTCTTGACTGGCGAGCACGGCGTCGGCGTCGAGAAGCGCGACCTGATGCCGGAAATGTTCAACCAGATCGACCTCGACCAGCAGATGCGGGTCAAATGCGCCTTCGACCCCAACCATCTGCTCAACCCCGGCAAGGTCTTCCCGCAGCTGCGCCGCTGCGCCGAGTTGGGGCGTATGCACGTGCACCGCGGGCAGGTGGCGTTTCCGGACATTCCGAGGTTTTGAGTGGACACGTTGGTGCTTAAGCAGGAACGCGACCTATCTGCTCTCCCCCGCTTTGCGGGGGCGAGGAAAAGGGTCCACCCATGACCACCTTCACCCCATCCACTTCAGCCGAAGTCCTCTCCACCATCCAATGGGCGGCGGGCGAAGAAGCAGCGCTGGAGATCCTCGGCCACGGCTCCAGGCGCGGCATTGGCCGTCCGCTGCAGACCGAACATACGCTCGACCTTTCGAAGCTCACCGGCGTCACCCTCTATGAGCCCGCCGAGTTGGTGCTGTCCGCACGTGCCGGCACGCCGCTTGCCGAAGTCGAAAAACTGCTGGCCGAGAACGGCCAGCAATTCGCTTTCGAGCCGATGGACTATGGCCCGCTGCTCGGCGGCGAGCCGGGCAAGGGCACCATCGGCGGCATGCTGGCTTCGAACCTGTCCGGTCCCAGGCGTCTCAAGGCAGGCGCCGCGCGCGACCATATCCTCGGCATTGCCGCTGTCTCCGGACGTGGCGAGGCCTTCAAGTCGGGCGGCCGCGTCGTTAAGAACGTTACCGGCTACGATCTCTCCAAGCTGATGGCGGGGAGTTGGGGCACGCTTGCCGTGCTCACCGACGTCACCTTCAAGGTGCTGCCCGCGGCCGAGACCGAGGTGACCATGGCCATTCGTGGCCTGCTCGACGATGCCGCCGTCGCCGCCATGGCGCTGGCGCTTGGCTCCAGCGCCGAAGTGTCGAGCGCGGCGCATCTGCCGGAGCGCATCGCCGCGCGCGTCGCCGCCGGTAAGCTTGGCAGCGATGCCGCGACACTACTGCGCGTCGAAGGCTTTGGTCCGTCGGTCGTCTATCGCATCGAGGCGCTGAAGCAACCGCTCGGCAAGGCCGGGCCGCTGGAAGAGATCGCCGGCGAAGCGTCGAAGACGATCTGGCGCGATGTCCGCGATTGCGTGCCGTTCGCTGACGTCGTTGCGAGGCCCGTTTGGCGCGTCTCGATGGCGCCGTCTGAGGCGCACCACATGGTGATGGCGCTGCGCATGCAGGCGGCCGTCGATGCATTCTACGACTGGCAAGGCGGCCTTGTGTGGCTCTCGATGCGCGAGAACGACCCGGAGGCTGAGCTGCTGCGCGGCTTGATCCGCAAATATGGCGGCGGCCACGCGACGCTGGTGCGGGCGTCTGCCTCGCATCGCGCGGCTTTGCCGGTGTTCGATCCACAGCCGCCACATCTGGCGGCGCTCTCCGCGCGGCTCAAGGCCGAGTTCGATCCGAAGCACATTCTCAACCCCGGCCGCATGGCGTCGGGTTCCAGCTCTGCTACTCTTCCTCGGTCAACGGAGGTAGCAGCACCATGAGCAATGCCAATCCAGGCCCGGACACAGGCTCGCGCCAGACCGACCGCTGGCTTGAGCCGGGTCAGACCAACGCGCTGGTGATCTATATTCTTTACCTGGCCAGCCTTGTCGTCGGGGTCACCGGCATTATCGGAATCGTGCTCGCCTACATCAATCGCGGCAAGGCGGGCGGCTTCGTCGAAAGCCACTACACATTCCTGATCAGGACGTTCTGGATCGGCCTTCTCTACGCGCTGATCTCCGTGGTCCTGATGATGCTCGCGATCGGCTTCCTGCTGATGTTTGCGGTTGCCGTCTGGTTCATCGTCCGCTGCATTCTCGGCCTGCAGGCGCTGCAGCGCGGCGAGCCGGTCAGGAACCCGCAAAGCTGGCTACTCGGACAATAGGACATTTTCGTGCAGACCAATTTCTCCGCCGCGCAGCTTGCCGATCCGCATGTCGCGGAATCGGAAAAGATCCTGCGCAAATGCGTGCATTGCGGCTTCTGCACCGCCACCTGCCCGACCTATGTCACATTGGGCAACGAGTTGGATTCGCCGCGCGGCCGCATCTATCTCATCAAGGACATGCTGGAGAACGGCCGGCCGGCGGACAGGGAGATCGTCACCCATATCGACCGCTGCCTGTCCTGCCTCGCCTGCATGACGACATGCCCCTCGGGCGTGAACTACATGCATCTGGTCGATCATGCCCGCGCCCACATCCAGAAGACCTACAAGCGGCCGCTGCCAGACCGGCTGACGCGCGCCATTCTGGCTTTCGTGCTGCCTTATCCGAGCCGCTTCCGCGCCGCGCTGAAATTAGCGGGGCTTGGCCGGCCATTCATCGGCCTGTTCGAAAAGCTGCCGGCGCTGAAGCCGGTCGCGGCGATGCTCAAACTTGCGCCCTCGTCGATCCCGCCGGCATCGGCAATGGCCTCGCCCGGCACGCATGCCGGGCAGGGGACCAAAAAACGCGGCCGCGTCGCCATCCTCACCGGCTGCGCGCAGTCGGTGCTCGATCCCGCCATCAATGAAGCGACCATCTCCTTGCTGACAAGGCTCGGCGTCGAGGTCGTGGTGCCGCAAGGCGAGGGCTGCTGCGGCGCGCTCGTTCATCACATGGGCCGCGAGGATCAGGCCCTTGCGTCGGCCAGGCAAAATGTCGATGCCTGGACGCGGGCCATCGAGCAGGGCGGGCTCGACGCCATCATCATCACGGCTTCCGGCTGCGGCACGACGATCAAGGATTACGGCTTCATGCTGCGCCTCGATCCGGCCTATGCGGAAAAGGCGGCGCGTGTCTCGGCGCTGGCCAAGGACGTCACCGAATACCTCGCCGCTCTCAACCTGCCCGAACCGGTGCGAAAGCCGGGCACAGTCGTCGCCTATCATTCCGCCTGCTCGATGCAGCACGGCCAGAAGATCACGCGCCAGCCGAAGGAGCTTCTCACAAAGGCCGGCTTCGTCGTGCGCGAGCCGCGCGAGGGGCATCTGTGCTGCGGCTCGGCCGGCACCTACAACATCCTGCAGTCCGAAATCTCGGCCAGGCTGCGCGACCGCAAGGTGAAAAACATCGAAGCGACGGGCGCCGAAATCGTCGCAACCGGCAACATCGGCTGCATCACCCAGATAGCGTCCGCCGCGAAGCTGCCGGTAGTGCATACGGTGAAGCTGCTCGACTGGGCTTATGGCGGCCCGAAGCCGGAAGGCGTCTCCGAAAGCGGTTTGATCGCTGCCGAATAGCTACTCCGCTGCGAGCTTGTCCGCCACGCCGTAGGTCGCGCGGTAGAGCGCGCGCTGGCGGTTGAGCGCCACCATGGTGTTGCGGAGCAGGATCGCGACCGTGAGCGGGCCGACGCCGCCCGGCACCGGCGTGATCCAGGAGGCGACCTCCTTGACGCTCTCGGTGTCGACGTCGCCGACGATGCGGCTTTCGCCATCCGGGCCGATTTCCGAATTGATGCCGATGTCGATGACGCAGGCTCCAGGCTTCACCATCTCGGCCTTGATCAGCCGCGGCCTGCCGACGGCGACGAACAGCGCATCGGCGCGCCTCGCATGCGCCGCCACCGAGCGCGTCATGTGATGGCACACCGTAACGGTTGCGCCCTCGCTCATCAAAAGGAAAGCGATCGGCTTACCGACGATCTCGGAATGGCCGACCACGACGACCTCGAGCCCCTTCAAGTCGAGGCCGGTCTCCTTCAGCAGCTCGACCGAGGCTGCCGCCGTGCAGGGCGCGAGATCGAGCTGGTTGTAGACGATGTTGCCGATCGAGGCCGGATGCATGCCCTCGACGTCCTTCAGCGGATGCACCGCCGCCTGCAGCGTCTTGATCGGGATATGCGCCGGCACCGGCCGCTGGATGATGATGCCGGTGACGCGCGGGTCGGCGTTGAGGCCGTGGATGGCGGCTTCCAGCTCGCCCGCCGTGATGTCGGCGGCAAAACGCCGTTCCTCGAAGCCGATGCCCGCAAGCTCCGCCTTGGCGCGCTGGTTGCGCACATAGACATCAACCGCGTCGGTATCGCCGACGGTGATCGAGACCAGCTTCGGCGGAAAACCTTCTGCCGCGGCGATTGCCGCGTCCTCGCGCACGGAAGCGATGATGCGCTGGGCGACCGGACCGCCTCTCAGATAGCGGCTGTCGTCGGACCGGGTCATGGCTGGCACCTCTGCCTTCTGGAACAATTCCAGGCAGGCGGCTTCCCGCCCGGAATTGCGTAAAAACCAAGATTTGTGCGCTGCAATAGCAGAGGACTGTCCGGAAATCAGCCCCGAATTGCGAACCGCCCTGCTTCCGAGGCGACCAAATGCAGGGATTGAAACGAAAAGGGCAGCGCGGTTGCCCGTGCTGCCCTCTCGTGACTGGCCGTATCCCCACACGACCCGTCCCCCGTTAACTCGTTGCCAGTCTAAGCACGTCTGCCAAAAGCGCGCTATGGCTTCAGGGCAACAGCTGCGCCAAAACCGACTCAGCGCCGCCTAATCGGCTGATTCGCAGTCGCTATATCACCTCGACCGTCGTTCCGACATTCACGCGCTCGTAAAGGTCGACGACGTCCTCGTTGCGCATGCGGATGCAACCGGAAGACACCGCGCCCCCGATCGTCCAGGGCTGGTTGGTGCCGTGAATGCGGTATTCGGTGGTGCCGAGATAGAGCGCGCGCGCGCCGAGCGGGTTCTCGATGCCGCCGGCAAGATAGGTCGGCAGGTAGCGGCCCTTGGCCGCCTCCCGCTTGATCATCACCGCCGGCGGGCGCCAGTCCGGCCACACCTTCTTGTCGGTGATCTTGTGCGTGCCCGACCATTCGAAACCGGGCTTGCCGGTGCCGACGCCGTAGCGCCGCGCCTTGCCGTTCTTCTCGACCAGGAAGAGGAAGTTCTGCTTGGTATCGATCACGATGGTGCCGGGCTTCTGAGGGCCGTCATAGGCGACTTCCTGCGGCAGGTAGATCGGGTCGATCTGCGGCCGCATCACCATGCGCTTGGCGGGCTGCTGCACGGCCGCGGTGCGCTGCTGGTCGGGGTGTGCCCGGAAAAGCCGTCGCAGCGGCTGCTGCGTCGCCTGGCGGCTCGGGCGCACGAGGCCCGGCGCATGGCCGAGCTGCAGTACCCAAGGCGCCGACAGATCGGGGCTCACCATCACCGGCGGCCTATCGGCATAACGGTCGTTGGCGAAAGAGGTCGTCGCGCTGGCGGCAAGCACCGCGGCTGCGCCGAGCACGAAAGTGAACGCTGTCTTCATCGGAACGCACCTTGATCGTCGAACTCGTCCGAGGGCGGGGAAGGGGCCCTGGGCTTGGCGATCCTTGGCGCGGAGCGGCAACCGAAACATGAATCGGAATGCGTAAAATGCCGACTTGTCAGTAAACTTTTTGGTGTGGTTACCGGCCGGTTTAGGAATCTGGTAAAGCCACGGTAAAATCGACGCTTGTGCGCATTAACGACGGATTTGCTAGTGATGGGACAAGAAAATGCCGGCCTGCTCGACGGCCCCGATGGTATCGCGCGCTGCTTCTGGCACGGCAACCTGCCGGACTATCTGCACTATCACGACCATGAATGGGGCCGGCCGGTGGCCGACGACCGCCGGCTGTTCGAGAAGATTTGCCTCGAGGGTTTCCAGTCGGGGCTTTCGTGGCTGACCATCCTGCGCAAGCGCGACAATTTCCGCGAGGCCTTCGCCAATTTCGACTTCGACAAGGTGGCGCTCTTTACCGAAAAGGACGTCGAACGCCTGCTCGGCAATGCCGGCATCATCCGCCATCGCGGCAAGATCGTCTCGACCATCAACAACGCCAAGCGCGCCCGCGAAATGGTCGATGAATTCGGCTCGCTGGCGGCGTGGTTCTGGAAATTCGAGCCTGGCTCCGACGAACGGCCAGAAATCGTCGACCTCGCGCATCTGCGCGCCAATCCGACGACGGCGGTCTCGGTCCGGATCTCGAAGGAATTGAAGAAGCGCGGTTGGAGCTTCGTCGGCCCGACCACCGTCTACGCCTTCATGCAGGCGATGGGTCTGGTCAACGACCATCTCGAAGGCTGTGTCTGCCGCGCCGAGGTGGAAGCGGAACGGAAGAGGTTCAAGCGGCCGAGGTAGTCGCACTTCCCCTTCTCCCCTTGGTGGGAGAAAGTATCGCCGAAGGCGACGGATGAGGGGTGTTCCAGGGAATGCCAGCGTCTCACTCCACTGAAGCACCCCTCCTCAACCGTCTCGGTGTTGCGCACCGATCCACCTTCTTCCACAAGGGGAAGGTTAGGGTGCTAACTCAGACGCTGCCGGCGCTTGTCAAAAACAGCCCGGCAAGAATGGCCGCCACGGCCGCGAAGGCTGGGTAGATCACCAGCAGCCCGGTCACCAGCGCGTCGCGTACCGTCGGCTTTTGCGCTTCCGCCGTAACCTCGAACGGCCCGGCCGGCTGCTGCGCAGGCTTGGGCGCGAGGTTGCCGGCAGGCCGCAGCCTGGCGGTGCCGCTCTCGATGATGTCTTCAGCCGTTGCCATGGCCCCGAACCCCTTGTTTCGGCGCGCTTTATGGTCGTCGATTGTGTCGGCAGCATGCCGCGCTGGTGGCGGAATTGTTTCGTTTTTGGTGTGATTTGTTTCGAGATTTTGGATGTCCGCAAACCCTCGACGGGCAGGGATTGGCGTTGATTTCTTCGTCAGCTGGCGCTGCCCCTCATCGCCCTGCCGGGCACTTCTCCCCGTGTAGTGACAGTGTAGTGACGGGGAGAAGGACGCTGTCATCGCCGGTTTCGCCAATCGCCAACGCTGAAGCAATGGTGCCGGCGCCGAAGCTTCCGCCTTCTCCCCGTCACTATACGGGAGAAGGTGCCGGCAGGCGGATGAGGGGCGGCGCGGCGTTACAAGTGTCGAAATAGCTTCGACCTCCGCTAGCCGCAAACCCTTGCCGCACCAAGTCGCATCGGTTAGGACACCCGCGCCGTGGATGTAGGAATTTCCTATCCGCGGAGCATCGCGAAACACTGAGTACCCATCCCATGGCCGACAAATCGGAAAAGACGAAAGCGCGGCTGCCGCGCGGTTTTGCCGACCGCAGCGCCGAAGACATCCGCGCCGTCGAAAAGATGATGGCGACTATCCGCTCGGTCTATGAGCTTTACGGCTTCGAGCCGGTCGACCAGCCGATGATCGAATACACCGATGCGCTCGGCAAATTCCTGCCCGACCAGGACCGGCCGAACGAAGGCGTGTTCTCCTTCCAGGACGATGACGACCAGTGGTTGTCGCTGCGCTACGATCTCACCGCGCCGACGGCGCGCTTCGTCGCCGAGAACTACGACCGGCTGCCGAAGCCCTATCGCAGCTACCGCTCCGGCTGGGTGTTCCGCAACGAGAAGCCCGGTCCCGGCCGTTTCCGCCAGTTCATGCAGTTCGATGCCGACACCATCGGCACGCCCAACGGCGTGGCGGGCGTTGGCGCGGACGCCGAGATGGCGATGATGATGGCCGACGTCATGGAGGCGCTCGGCATCAAGCGCGGCGACTACATCATCCGCGTCAACAACCGCAAGGTGCTCGACGGCGTGCTGGAGGCGATCGGCCTCGGCGGCGACCAGAATGCCGGCCGCCGGCTGACGGTGCTGCGCGCCATCGACAAGCTGGACAAGATCGGGCCCGAAGGCATCGCGCAATTGCTGGGCGCCGGCCGCAAGGACGAAAGCGGCGACTTCACCAAGGGCGCCGGCCTCGAGCGCAAGGCGATCGAGACGGTGCTCTATTTCATGAACTACGAGCCTGGCGCGGCGGCGGGCGAATGGCGCAAGCTGGAAGCCGCGACCGACATCTCGCCGAACGCCGCCCAGATTCGCTGGCTGAAGACGCTGGACTATTTCGCCGACACCGGTCGCGAAGGCGTCGAGGAGCTGGCGGCAATCGCCGCCATGGTGGATGCCGCCGGCTACAGCGGCCGCGTCCTCATCGACACCTCGGTCGTGCGCGGCCTCGAATACTACACCGGCCCCGTCTTCGAGGCCGAGCTGCTGGCCGAGATCCCCAACGAGGACGGCCAGATCGTGCGCTTCGGCTCCGTTGGCGGCGGCGGCCGTTATGACGGGCTGGTCTCGCGCTTCCGCGGCGAGCCGGTGCCGGCGACCGGCTTCTCCATCGGCGTCTCCCGGCTGATGACGGCGCTGAAGAACCTCGGCAAGTTGGACGTCTCCAATGTGATCGCCCCGGTCGTCGTTCTCGTGATGGACAAGGATACGGAAAGCCTCGGCCGCTATCAGAAGATGGTCGCCGATCTGCGCGCTGCCGGCATCCGCTCCGAAATGTATCTCGGCGGCGCCGGCATGAAGGCGCAGCTCAAATATGCCGACCGCCGCGGCAGCCCGGTCGCCATTATCCAGGGCGGCGACGAGCGTGCCAAGGGCGAGTTGCAGATCAAGGACCTCATCGAAGGCGCGCGCCTGTCGGCCGAGATCACCGACAACGCCGAATGGCGCGCCGCGCGCCGCGCCTGTCGGCCGAGATCACCGACAACGCCGAATGGCGCGCCGCGCGCCCGGCGCAGGTGACGGTGGCGGAAGGCGATCTGGTTGATGAGGTGAAGAAAATCCTGGCGGCGCAGGCGGCCGATCGCGCGAAGGGTGGCACTTGAGCACCCCCCTGTGTCCTGCCGGACATCTCCCCCGCAAGGGGGGAGATTGGATGTCGCGTATGGTTTCGCCAATCGCCAGCGCTGGAAAAAAGGTGCCCGGCTTGAAGCTGCCGATCTCCCCCCTTGCGGGGGAGATGGCCGGCAGGCCAGAGGGGGGTGCCTCGCGCCCAACCTCCCCATGACCTCCCGCTACCCCGCCATCGCCGCCGATATCGCAAAACTCTTCGCTGAGCGGGACACCCACGCCGTCGAAGTCGCCGTGCTGCAGCCAGCCGATCCGTTCCTCGACATGGCCGGCGAGGATTTGCGCCGCCGCATCTTCCTCACCGAGAGCGAGACAGGCAAGACGCTGTGCCTCAGGCCCGAATTCACCATTCCCGTCTGCCTCGACCACATCGCCAGCCAGGCCGGCACGCCGCGCCGCTATTCCTATCTCGGCGAAGTGTTCCGCCAGCGCCGTGAGGGCGGCAACGAGTTCTTCCAGGCCGGTATCGAGGATCTCGGCGACCGCGACACGGCCGCGGCCGATGCCCGCTCGCTCGCCGACGCGCATGCGCTGCTCTCGCTGGTGCTGCCGGGACAGGCGCTCGCCATCACGCTCGGCGACCAGACAGTGTTCGAGGCGGTGCTGGCCGCACTCGGCCTGCCACGCGGCTGGCGCATGCGGCTCGCGCGCGCCTTCGGCTCGGCGCCGATGCTGGAAGCGGCCCTTGCCGATCTCGCCAACCCCCCGCGCAACAGCCAGCTTTCCGGCCCGGTCGCGGCGCTGGTGCTCGACGGCGACGCGGAAGCCTTGGCCACGCACATCGCCGAGGGCATGGAACAGGCCGGTCTGTCGGCATCGACCGGCCGCGCGCCGGCCGACATCGCGCGGCGGCTGATCGAGAAGGCGCAGCTTCGCAGCGTGCGGCTTTCCGACGAGGCCTTCTCGGCGCTGAAGGGCTTTCTCGAGATCGACGTCGCGCTGGATGGCGCGACCGATGCGCTGGAAAAATTCGCCGGCGACGCCGGCCTCTCGCTCGGCGCCGCGCTCGAGAATTTCGCAGCCCGCGCCAGGGCGATCGAAGCGCACGGCCTGCCGATGGCGGCAATCCGCTATGACGCCGCCTTCGGCCGTCCGCTCGATTACTACACCGGCCTGGTTTTCGAAATAGCCGCCGCAGATGGTGATCGCCCGCTGGTCGGCGGCGGCCGTTACGACCGGCTGCTGACGCTGCTGGGCGCCAAGAAGTCGATCCCCGGCGTGGGCTTCTCGGTCTGGCTCGACCGCATCGAGGCGTTGCGGGAGGGCGCGAAATGATCACGCTGGCGATCCCGTCCAAGGGCCGTTTGAAAGAGCAGTCGCTGGGAGTCCTGGCCAAGGTCGGGCTGGCGGTCACCCTGCCGCAGGACGACCGCAAATACCGCGCCCGCATCGACGGCCTCGACAATGTCGAGGTGGCCTTCCTGTCGGCATCCGAAATCGCCGGCGAGATCGGCCAGGGCGCGGTCGATCTCGGCATCACCGGCGAGGACCTGCTGCGCGAGAACCTCGCCGACTGGGAAGCGCGCGCCGAGATCGTCGCCCGCCTTGGCTTTGGCCATGCCGATGTCGTGGTCGCGGTGCCGGATATCTGGCTCGACGTCGACACCATGGCCGATCTCGACGACGTCGCCGCCGATTTCCGCCAGCGCCACGGCCGGCGGCTACGGATCGCCACCAAATACTGGCGCCTGACGCAGCAGTTCTTCTCGCTGAAGCACGGCATTCAGGTCTACCGCATCGTCGAAAGCCTCGGCGCCACCGAAGGCGCGCCGGCGGCTGGGCTGGCGGACGTCATCGTCGACATCACCACCACCGGCTCGACGCTGCGCGCCAATCACCTCAAGGTGCTGGGCGACGGCACGATCCTGAACTCGCAGGCCTGCCTCGTCGCTTCGAAGAAAGTCCGAGATGCGGCTGATGAGGCGCGGTTGCGCGATATCGCCGCCAAGATGAGCGCCCTCCTTCCCCGTTGAGGGAGGAGGACCTTTGGCGGATTTTCACCGCCGTCACCGGCTGATAGGCTGACGCATCCCGGGAGGAGACGGCGATGGCGATCAAACTCGACGAGCTCAAGAACGCCACCAATCTGCGCAAAGCGCGCAACAGCTTCATTGCTCCGGTGGAGGGCAGGGCGCATGTCTCGGGCGACCGCTCGGTGCCCTTGCTCGACAAGACCATTCCGGAGCTGTTTTCCGACACGGTGAGCAAATACGCCACGCTCGACGCCGCCGTCTTCGTCGGCCAGGACAAGCGCTTCACCTGGAGCGAGCTATCGGATGCGGTCGATGCTTTAGCCGCCGGCTTCCTGGCGCTCGGATTGGAGAAGGGCGATCGCGTCGGCATCTGGTCGCCGAACCGCTGGGAATGGCTGGTGACGCAGTTCGCCACCGCCCGCATCGGCCTCATCCTGGTCAACATCAACCCGGCCTACCGGCTGACCGAGCTGGAATATGCGCTGAACAAAGTCGGCTGCAAGGCGCTGGTCACTGCCGCGCAGTTCAAGACCTCCGACTATCTCGGCATGATCGAGACGCTGGCGCCGGAAATCGCCATGGCGGAGCCCGGCAAGCTCAAGGCAAAGAAGCTGCCGGCGTTGAAGATCGTCATCCGCATGGGCGACGACAATTCGCCCGGCATGTTCAACTTCGGCGACGTGCTCGCCATGGCCGGACGCGACGAGCATGACAGCCTCGACCGCATCTCCGAAAGCCTGAAGCCGAATGAGGCCATCAACATCCAGTTCACAAGCGGCACGACCGGCGCGCCGAAGGGCGCGACGCTGACCCATTTGAACATCGTCAACAACGGCAATTTCGTCACCTCGGCAATAAAACTCACCGTCGATGACCGGCTCTGCATTCCGGTGCCGCTCTATCACTGTTTCGGCATGTCGATGGGCACGATGGGCTGCGTTACCAAGGGCGCGACGATGGTCTTCCCGGGCGAAGGTTTCGATGCCGGCGCGACGCTCAAGGCCGTCGCGCAGGAACGCTGCACCGGTCTCTACGGCGTGCCGACCATGTTCGTCGCCATGCTCGACCATGCGGATTTTCCGACCTTCGACCTCTCCAGCCTGCGCACCGGCATCATGGCCGGCTCGCCATGCCCGATCGAGGTGATGAAGAAGGTGGTGTCGTTGATGCACATGTCTGAGGTGACCATCGCCTACGGCATGACCGAGACCAGCCCGGTCTCGTTCCAGAGCAGCGTCGACGATCCGCTGGAAAAGCGCGTCTCGACTGTCGGCCGCGTCCATCCGCATGTCGAGGTCAAGGCGATCGGAGCCGACGGCGCCACCGTCGCGGCCGGCGCGCCGGGCGAGCTCTGCACGCGCGGCTATTCGGTGATGAAGGGCTATTGGGACGACGCCGACAAGACCCGCGAGGCGATCGACACGGACGGCTGGATGCATACCGGCGACCTCGCGACAATAGACGCCGAGGGCTATTGCAACATTGTCGGCCGGGTGAAGGACATGGTCATCCGCGGCGGCGAGAACATCTATCCGCGCGAGGTGGAAGAGTTCCTCTACCGCCATCCGAAGATCAAGGAAGTTCAGGTCTTCGGCATTCCCGACGACAAATATGGCGAGGAACTCTGCGCCTGGATCGTGCTGAAGCCTGACCAGATCGCTACGGAGCAGGAAATCAAGGCCTTCTGCGCCGGCCAGATCGCGCATTACAAGGTGCCGCGCTACATCCGCTTTCGCACCGAGCTGCCGATGACGGTCACCGGTAAGCCGCAAAAGTTTTTAATGCGCGAAAAGATGGTCGAGGAACTGGGGTTGGTGGCGCAGAAGACGGCGTGAGAGGTGCTCCCCACACGCTTTTCCGCTAAGTTCGCAGAAACGCGCGGCGTTTGGGGGGCTTCAATGACTGGTTCCACACGGTCGGTGACTTCCTACACGATGCCATTGGCCGCTCTGGCGATGGCTGTCGCGGTCAGAGCCAGCGGTCTTTCGGTGGACGAAGGCTCGCTGAACGTCAGGATTCTTGTTGGAGCGCTTTCGAGTGCGATCATGTTCACCACCATTTTCGTGGTGCTCGACCACGCCGAGGCAGTGGCCCGGCGCGTAGGGGAGCCGTACGGAACGTTGGTGCTGACCTTTGCCGTGACGGCAATCGAAGTGTCGATCATCGTTTCCATGATGCTGCATGGAGAGAACAACCCGACATTGGCGCGCGAGTCCGTTTTCTCGACGGTAATGATTACCTCTACCGGCGTTGTCGGCACGTGTCTCGCGCTTGGCGGCTGGCGTCATCGCAAGCAGGCAATCGTTCGGCAGGGAACCAGTGCGTATTTGGCGGTTCTGATCGCGCTGACGGTCATGACGCTCATTCTCCCGACCTACACTCGAACCACGGATCCCGGTACGTTTTCGGCAGCTCAGCTTGGTTTCGTAAGCGTGCTTTCAGTGCTGCTCTATGCAAGTTTCGTATTCGCCCAGACCGTCCGGCACCGGGACGACTTCATCGAAGGACAAGCGCACGACATCTCGATGCGAACCGCTCCGCAAGAAAGCATCTCTGCCAGCGCTCTGCTCCTGCTGATCGGGCTGATCGGAATTGTCATGCTCGCCGAGCAGGTCGCCGCAAGTGTCGAGAATACGCTCGTCGCCTACCAGGTGACACAGGCTGACAGTATTGTGGGCGCGTTGATCGCGGAGCTGGTTTTGATGCCGGAGGCCATTTCGGCGATTCGCGCCTCACTCAACAATGAGCTGCAGCGCGGCTTGAACGTTGCGATGGGTTCGGCTTGCGCCACGATTGGTCTGACAATACCGGCTGTCGCGGCCGCCAGCCTGCTGACGGGCAGAGGATTGACCTTGGGGCTTCCGGCGGCGGATGCAGTGCTTTTGGCCTTGGCGCTTTTCATATGCAGCGTAAGCTTTAGTACCGAAAGAACGACATTCTTGACCGGAATGGTTCATATTGTGGTGTTTTTTACATACGTATTTTTGATTTTTGTACCATGAAAGCTTGGTGAAAGCTGGCGATCGGATGCATGGATGGAAACGGTCGCGAGGACAGGAACCGCCATTTATCGGGCGCGCAGCGACTACTCAGATACTCAAGCCGCAGAAGCCTCTGAACGACGCGTTAGCGGAGAACTGGCATGGTAAGCGTAGAAGCCGGCGTCAACTCGCCAGCACGGCCTGATCCAGGCCGCGTATGATCTTTGCCAGTTCCACGCATTCGTCCTGACGCACCTTGTTCTTCCGCCAGGCGAGGCAGATCATGCGCTGCGGCATCGGCTCCTGGAACGGCACGATCTTTAAGTCAGGCATGACGCCGGCAGCGCTTGCCGCCATTTCCGGAACCAGCGTCACGCCGAGCCCATGCGCCACCATCTGCAGGAGCGTCGTAAGACTCGTGGCGCCGTAGCTTGCCATCGCCACCGGCCGCACATTGCCGCAGACGGCCAAAGCCTGTTCGCGCAGGCAGTGGCCTTCCTCGAGCAGCATCAGCCGCTCCAGCGCCGGGCTTTCCGGCGGCACCGGCGGCGAGGCGAAGGCCGGATCGCCGGCGGGGACCGCAAGGAAGAAGCGGTCCGGGAAAAGCTCTTCGGTGGCGAGCCCAGGATAGTCGAGCGGCAGCGCGGCGATGAAAGCGTCGAGCTTGCCCGAGACATTGTCCTCGACCAGCGATGCGGTCACCGCCTCGCGCAGCTCGAGCTGCAGGGCAGGGAAATGCCTCTTCAATTCCGGCAGAACCCGCGGCAGCAGATAGGGTGCAACCGTTGGGATGATGCCCAGCCGGAAGCGGCCTTCCATCGCGGGACGGCCGCGACGGGCAGTCGTCTCGACGTCACGTATGTCGGCAAGAATGCGCTCGATGCGCGGCTGGAGCGCCAGCGCCTCGTCGGTCATCCGCACGATCTTGCCGCCGCGCTCGAACAGACGGCAAGTCAGCCGCTCTTCCATTTCCGCGATCTGGGCGGAGAGCGCCGGCTGGCTGACGCCGGCAAGCTTCGCAGCGCGGCCGAAATGCAGCGTCTGCGCCAGCGCGTCGAAATAAAGCATCTGCCTGACGGTGAGACCGATCATAAGGAAATCCTATCGGAAAAAACAGGAAAGGCAATTTGTCTTTATCGGCAAGCCGCCCTAGTCTGGAATCATTCCAGATTGGCGCGGCCGCCGGCCGCCCCGGAAACCCATTTCAAAACTCGGCAAAATCGGAGAGTAAGATGGACGCAAAAACCGACGACAACAGCGCTGGCAAATGCCCCGTGGCGCATGGATCCGCCGGCCGGACCAACCGTGACTGGTGGCCGAACCTGCTCGATCTCGGCGTTCTTCACCAGCAGTCGAACCTCTCTGACCCGATGGGCGAGGATTTCGACTACACCAAGGAATTCCAGAGCCTCGATCTCGACGCGGTGATCAAGGATTTGCATCATGTGATGACGGATTCGCACGACTGGTGGCCGGCGGACTTCGGCCATTACGGACCGCTCTTCATCCGCATGGCCTGGCACAGCGCCGGCACCTACCGCATCGGCGACGGCCGCGGCGGCGCTGGCGCCGGTCAGCAGCGGTTCGCGCCGCTCAACAGCTGGCCGGACAACGCCAATCTCGACAAGGCCCGCCGGCTGCTCTGGCCCGTCAAGCAGAAATACGGCCGCAAGATCTCCTGGGCCGACCTGATGATCCTGGCCGGCAACGTCGCGCTGGAATCGATGGGCTTCAAGACCTTCGGCTTCGCCGGCGGCCGCGCCGACGTGTGGGAGCCGGAGCAGGACGTCGACTGGGGTTCCGAAACCAAGTGGCTGGATGACCAGCGCTATTCGGGCGATCGCGAACTGCAGGGCCATCTCGGCGCCGTGCAGATGGGCCTGATCTACGTCAATCCGGAAGGGCCGAACGGCAAGCCGGATCCGATTGCCGCCGCGCGCGACATCCGCGAGACCTTCCGCCGCATGGCCATGAACGACGAGGAGACCGTGGCGCTGATCGCCGGCGGCCACACCTTCGGCAAGACGCACGGCGCCGGCGATGCAGCACTTGTGGGCGCAGAGCCGGAAGGCGCCGGCATCGAGGCGCAGGGCCTCGGCTGGTCGAGCAAACATGCGACCGGCATTGCCGGCGACGCCATCACCTCGGGCCTCGAAGTCACCTGGACCACGACCCCGACCAAATGGAGCAACAATTTCTTCGACAACCTGTTCAATTACGAATGGGAGCTGACGAAGAGCCCGGCCGGCGCCAATCAGTGGACGCCGAAGGGCGGCGCCGGCGCTGGTACCGTGCCGGACGCGCACAATGCTTCGAAGCGCCATGCGCCGGCCATGCTCACCACCGACCTCTCGCTGCGCTTCGACCCGGCCTATGAGAAGATTGCGCGCCGCTTCCACCAGCATCCCGATCAGTTCGCCGATGCCTTCGCCCGCGCTTGGTTCAAGCTCACCCATCGCGACATGGGCCCGATGGTACGCTACCTCGGCCCGCTCGTGCCGAAGGAAGAGCTGATCTGGCAGGATCCGATCCCGACGATCGACCATGAGCTGGTGAGCGAAGAGGACATCGCCGCGCTGAAGGCGAAGATCCTGGCCACCGGCCTTTCGGTCTCCGAGCTGGTCTCGACCGCCTGGGCCTCGGCCTCGACCTTCCGCGGTTCGGACAAGCGCGGCGGCGCCAATGGCGGCCGCATCCGCCTTGAGCCGCAGAAGGACTGGGACGTCAACCAGCCGGCTCAACTGTCGAAGGTGCTGGCGAAGCTCGAGGCTGTCCAGAAGGAGTTCAACGCCGCGCAGGCTGCCGGCAAGAAGGTCTCGCTGGCCGACCTCATCGTGCTCGGCGGCGTCGCCGCGGTCGAGAAGGCCGCGAAAGACGGTGGCCACGAGGTGAAGGTGCCGTTCACGCCCGGCCGCATGGACGCTTCGCAGGAGCAGACGGATGTCGAATCTTTCGCGGCGCTCGAGCCGAGGGCCGACGGCTTCCGCAACTATGTCGGCGGCAAGCTGCCGATGTCCGTCGAAGCGATGCTGGTCGACCGGGCGCAGCTGCTGACGCTGACGGCGCCGGAAATGACGGTGCTGGTCGGCGGCCTGCGCGTCCTCGGCGCCAACCACAACGGCTCGAAGCATGGCGTGTTCACCGACAAGCCTGGGACGCTGACCAACGACTTCTTCGTCAACCTGCTCAGCATGGCGACGGTCTGGGATCCGGCTGCTGGCACAGAGCCGGGCTCGGAAGAGGTCTACGAGGCGCGCGATCGGAAAACCAAACAGGTCAAGTGGACCGGCACGCGCGCCGACCTGATCTTCGGCTCGCATTCGCAATTGCGTGCGCTGGCCGAGGTTTACGGCTCGGCCGATGCCAAGACGAAGTTCGTCAAGGACTTCGTCAAGGCCTGGACCAAAGTGATGAACCTCGATCGCTTCGAGCTGGCCGCGAAATAAGGTCACATCCTCCCAAAGAAAAGGCGCGGGTTCATGCCCGCGCCTTTTGCATCGGCCAAACTAACGATCAGTCTTTTTCGAAGATGCCGGCCTTGGCGACGACGCCGGCGATCGCCCCGCCGATCAGCGGCGCGACGATAAACAGCCAGAGCTGGCTGAGCGCTGCGCCGCCCGAAAACAGCGCCGGGCCGATCGAACGCGCCGGATTGACCGAGGTGCCGGTGACCGGGATCATGGCGAAGTGAATCCCTGCCAGCGTCAGGCCGATGACCAGGCCGGCAAAGGCCGTCGTATGCTTGGCGTTGGTGACGCCGAGGATGACGGTGACGAAAGAGAAGGTACCGATCAGCTCCCACAGGAAGGCCGAGCTCACGCCCCATTTCGCCTCGTCCCAGCCGTTGGCGCCGAAGCCGCCGGTGTGGCCGCCGGCCTGGCCGGTGACGATGATCCACAGCGCCAGCGAAGCGATGATGGCGCCGATGATCTGCGCGATCCAGCAAGGGACGACATCCTTGGCCGGCATCCGTCCCGCAAGGAACACGCCGAGCGTCACCGCCGGATTGAGATGCGCGCCCGAGATCGGGCCGATCGCATAAGCCGCCGCGATCAGGCCGATGCCGAACGCCAGGCCGATGCCTTCCTGCCCGAGCGGCAGCGCGCCGCCGAAGCCGCCCGTGACCACGTAGGCCGTGCCGATGAACGCCAACAAAAACGTGCCTAGAACTTCTGCCAGATAAGTCTTCATTGCCCTCTCCTCATAGGGATCCGTCAAACCGCGTTTCCCGCGCCGCGAATCACAGACGAAAGAGTATTCTCTTGGAAAACTTGGAAAGCTAAGTGGTTAAGCCAGGCCGGTTGCTTGTGCGCCAGTCAAAACATTAGAGAATTTTCATGTTTCGATCGATTTGTTCTTGGTTCCGCTGACGGTCGACTGTCTCGAAAAAGCGTTCCGTTTGTCGTATAGAGGATGGCAATGGACAGGTCGTTTTTGGCCTCACCGCAACAGAAATGTTTCAATCGGAGCAGGAAAGGCTCTAAGAGCAGGGCTCAAAGCAACGGGTTGACGGAAGCAAGAATGCGACTGGGCGGAAGGCTGGCGGCGGCTATCGAAGTTCTGGAAGACATCGGCAGGCGCCACCGGCCGGTGGCCGACGCCTTGCGCGACTGGGGCCTGTCGCACCGCTTTGCCGGCGGCGGCGACCGCGCGGCGATCGGCAACATCGTCTACGACGCGCTGCGCCGCAAGCGTTCGGCTGGCTGGCTCCTCGGCGAGGATACGCCGCGCGCCATCGGCTTCGGCGCGCTGCTGCTGGAATGGGGCCAGACGGCCCAGTCGCTGAATGACGCGCTCGACGGCGACAAATTCGCGCCGCCGCTGCTCAGCGCCGCCGAACTGAAAGCGGCAGCCTCTGGCAGGCTCGCCGATGCGCCGGATGCCGTGCGGGCCGATGTTCCAGACTGGTGCGCGCCGCTCCTCGATCAGGCCTATGGCGATGCCTGGGTCGAGGAAGGGGCGGCGCTTGCGATGCGTCCGCCGCTGGACCTCAGGGTCAATGCCTTGCTGGCCGACCGCGGCAAGGTGCTGGCTGAACTCCAGGGCACGGGTGCAGCACCTGCGGCCATCGCGCCGCACGGCGTCCGCATCCCGCCGATCGACGGCGACGGCAGGCATCCGAACGTCCAGGCCGAGCCCGCCTTTCAGAAAGGCTGGTTCGAGGTGCAGGACGAAGGTTCGCAGCTTGCGGCAGCGCTTGCCGGAGCTTTACCCGGCATGCAGGTGCTCGACTATTGCGCCGGCGCCGGCGGCAAGACGCTGGCGCTCTCGGCCGAGATGGACAATCGCGGCCAGCTGTTCGCCCATGACGCGGAGAAGGTGCGGCTGGCGCCGATCTTCGAGCGCATCCGCCGCGCGCACAGCCGCAACATCCAGATCGTCAGCAAGCCCGCCGAGCTCGCGCCGCTTTCCGGGCACATGGACATCGTGCTCATCGACGCGCCCTGCACCGGCAGCGGCACCTGGCGGCGGCGGCCCGACGCCAAATGGCGGCTGACCGACAGACAGCTCGATGCCCGCAAGGGCGAGCAGCAGGCGATCCTCGACACGGCGCAGGCTTTCGTGAAGCCGGGCGGACTGCTCGTCTACATCACATGCTCGGTGTTCGATGCCGAGAACGGCGAGCAGGTCGCGGCTTTCCGCGAGCGCCACGGCGACTTTGCGCCGGTCGACCATCGCACGCTTTGGGACAGCCATTTCCCCGGCCATGAAGGCGAAGCTCGCATCGGCGACGCCGGCGGCATCTCGCTGTCGCCGGCGCTCAGCGGCACCGACGGATTCTATTTCCACGCCTTGCGTAAGGCGGCCTGAGGGGCAGACGGCGTTTTGCTGCGCTGCAACATAAGAGATTGCCTGTCTTGCCTGCCTCTGCAATAAGCTTCGCCAGCAAAAGTGAAGGCGAAGGCCATGGCAGCCAAGATCGTACCCGCTCCCGACTATGAGGATCGCGTCAGGACCTCCTTTGCCCGCCAAAAGGCGATGGCCACCATTGGCGCGGAGCTGACGCTGGTCACGCCCGGCATCATCGAGATCGAGATGCCTTACGCGCCGTCGCTCACCCAGCAGCACGGCTTCCTGCATGCCGGCGTCATCTCGACCGCGTTGGACTCGGCCTGCGGCTATGCCGCGTTCTCGTTGATGCCGCAGAATTCCAGCGTGCTGACCATCGAATTCAAGGTCAACCTCCTGGCACCGGGCAGGGGCGAGCGCTTCCTGTTCCGCGGTTCGGTGACAAAGCCCGGCCGCACCATCATCGTTGCCGACGGCCAGGCCTATGCCTTTGCCGCCGACGGCGAGGCCAAGCTTATCGCGACGATGACCGGCACGATGATGACGGTTGTCGGCCGCGACGGGATAGAAGGGTGACTCATGGCGAGCGCTGCGCGGATAGGGGAAAAATCCGTTCTCTTCGTCATGGCGGCGGAGGCCGAATACGGCCCGCACCTCAAAGAACTGTTCACGCCGCTGATGACCGGGGTCGGTCCGGTCGAGGCCGCCGTGCGGCTTGGTGCCGAGCTTGCGACACTTAAAGCTCAGGACGCGCTGCCGGATCTCGTCGTCTCGCTGGGGTCCGCGGGCAGCCGCACGCTCGAGCAGACCGAAATCTACCAGGCCGTGTCGGTGAGCTACCGCGACATTGATGCCTCGCCGCTCGGTTTCGAGAAAGGCGCCACGCCGTTCCTCGACCTGCCGATGACGGTGCCGCTGCCCTTCGTCATTCCCGGCATCAAGAGTGCTGCGCTCTCGACCGGCGGCGCGATCGTCACCGGCGCCGCCTATGACGCGATCGACGCCGACATGGTCGACATGGAAACCTTCGCCTGCCTGCGCGCCTGCCAGTTGTTCGGTGTGCCGCTGATTGGCCTGCGCGGCATTTCCGACGGCGCCGCCGATCTGAGGCACGTCGGCGACTGGACGGAGTATCTGCACGTCATCGACGAGAAGCTGGCCGGAGCAATAGGGTTGCTGGAGCAGGCGATTGCGTCCGGCGCGATCCGCCTTACCTAAAGGCCGTGAATGGACCGAAAGCCGCAGCGCGCCACCATTGCGCCGAATCGGTTCTTTCTTTAAAGGCTCGCCATGACGACACATCCCGACACCGTTCTCATCATCGACTTCGGCAGCCAGGTCACGCAGCTGATTGCGCGGCGCGTCCGCGAAGCCGGGGTCTACTGCGAAATCGTTCCGTTCCAGTCCGCCGCCGAGGGCTTTCGCCGCATCCGGCCGAAGGCCGTCATCCTGTCGGGCAGCCCGCACTCGACCGTCGACATCGGTTCGCCGCGCGCGCCCGACGAGGTCTTTTCCGCCGGCATTCCGGTGCTCGGCATCTGCTATGGCGAGCAGACGATGTGCGCCCAGCTTGGTGGCAAGGTCGAGGCCGGCCATCATCGTGAGTTCGGCCGGGCCTTCCTGGAGATCGAGAGCGATTGCGCGCTGTTCGACGGCGTCTGGGCCAAAGGCACGCGCCATCAGGTCTGGATGAGCCATGGCGACCGGGTCACCGCCATTCCCGCCGGCTTCAAGATCGTCGGCACCTCCACCGGCGCGCCCTTCGCCGCCATTGCCGACGAGGCGCGCAAGTTCTACGCGGTGCAATTCCACCCCGAGGTCGTCCATACCCCGGATGGCGCGAAGCTGCTTGGCAACTTCGTCCACCACATCGCCGGTCTCGCCAGGGGCTGGACCATGGCCGCCTATCGCGAGCAGGCGGTCGAGGCGATCCGCAAGCAGGTCGGCAAGGGCAAGGTGATCTGCGCGCTGTCGGGCGGCGTCGATTCCTCGGTCGCAGCACTCCTCATCCACGAGGCTGTCGGCGATCAACTGACCTGCATCCTCGTCGACCACGGCCTGATGCGCAAGGACGAGGCGAAAAGCGTGGTGGAGATGTTCCGCCAGCACTACAACTTGCCGCTGATCCTGGTCGACGCGTCCGACCGTTTCATCTCGGCGCTCGAAGGCGAGAGCGATCCGGAGAAGAAGCGCAAGACCATCGGCCGGCTGTTCATCGAGGTGTTCGAGGAAGAGGCAAAAAAACTCGGCGGCGCCGATTTCCTGGCGCAGGGCACGCTCTATCCCGACGTCATCGAAAGCGTCTCCTTCTCCGGCGGCCCTTCGGTGACGATCAAGTCGCACCACAATGTCGGCGGCCTGCCCGATCGCATGAATATGAAGCTGGTCGAGCCGCTGCGCGAACTGTTCAAGGACGAGGTGAGGGCGCTGGGCAAGGAGCTCGGCCTGCCCGAAAGCTTTATCGGCCGCCATCCGTTCCCCGGTCCCGGCCTTGCCATCCGCTGCCCGGGCGGCATCACGCGCGAAAAGCTGGAGATTCTACGCGCGGCCGACGCCATCTATCTCGACGAGATCCGCAAGGCCGGCCTCTACGACGCCATCTGGCAGGCCTTCGCCGTGCTCTTGCCGGTGCAGACCGTCGGCGTGATGGGCGACGGCCGCACCTATGAGTTCGTCTGCGCGCTGCGCGCCGTGACTTCCGTCGACGGCATGACGGCCGACTTCTACCACTACGACATGGCCTTCCTCGGCGCCGCCGCCACCCGCATCATCAACGAAGTGAAAGGCATCAACCGCGTCGTCTACGACGTGACGTCCAAGCCGCCTGGAACCATCGAGTGGGAGTGACGGAGGGGCAAACGGCGGCAATAGCGTATCTGCGGCGGCAGTTTCGGCGTCGGGCAAATTGTTTTGCGTCAGTATCTCACTTCCGCTGAACTAGCATTCTCCATCTCCGATCTGGCAAGTCCGATCTGCGACTATGCACCTGATGAAGTAAAGTCCTTTCAAAAAGGGGAGAGGCCTTTAGCGTAGAGCGGCGTGCATAAAGGCGAGTCTTCTTTGCGCTGCATGTCATTCCGGCCGACTTGACCGCCAACCTTTTTTGACTCGCCGCCCCGGTCGCGCAGTGTGCACACAAAGCCCGCAGCTAGGCCCTTCAGGTACCGACGTCGGCGACAACCGTTCCCGAGACGGGATCGGTCACGCCGAGGTCGCCGCCGAGGTCCTCCAGCATGTCGCGCATCGTATCCAGGAGCCCGATCATTTGCGGCCGTGCCGCCGCGAGGCTGTCCATGTCGTTCCACTCGCCGACGATGCAGAAGGTGCGGTCGCCGGTCTTGATGAGCGCGCCCTTGCGAAAACCCTTGACGTCGAGGGTCGCCTTCTTGTGCGCGTCGATGAACGCCTGTTCCTTGCCGGGCTTGGTGCGGAACCGAACGACGTTGTAAGCAGTCATGTCTTCCTCCAATCGAAAATTGTCGCCTAAAGAACCTTAAGGACGTGCCTCGAGCACCATGTTGAACGGCGTCTCGGTGGCGCGGCGGAACCGCTTGAAGCCGCCGCCGGACACCACCTTGCGCAGCCTTGCCTCGCCGGCCTGTGCGCCGAGCCCCAGCCCGACCTCCTGGGAAAGCGAGGCAGGCGTGCAGATGAAGGTGGAGGCGGCGTAGTAGATGCGGCCGACCGGGTTGAGGTTGGCCGAAAGCTGGTCGTTGGCGAAGGGCTCGACGATCATCCATGTGCCGTCCGGCTTCAGCGCTTTGTGCACATGTTTGGCCGCGCCTTCCGGATCGCCCATGTCGTGCAGGCAGTCGAAGAAGGCGACAAGGTCATAGGTGCCAGGGAAATCCTTCGCCGGCGCCACCTCGAAGCGCGTGTTGCCGGCAACGCCGGCCTCCTTCGCCGCGGAGCGGGCGCGCTCGATCGACGGGGCGTGATAATCGAAGCCGGTGAAGCGCGAGTTCGGGAAGGCCTTGGCCATCAGCACGGTCGATGCGCCATGGCCGCATCCGACATCGGCGACATCTATGCCGCGCTCCAGCTTCTGGACGACGCCGTCGAGTGCCGGCAGCCACCAGCCGATCAGATTGGCGTTGTAGCCCGGCCGGAAGAAGCGTTCGGTGCCGCGGAACAGGCAAGCGCTGTGATCGTGCCAGCCGAGCCCCTTGCCGGAGCGGAAGGCCTGCCTGACCTTCTCCTCGTCCAGCCACAGCGTCGAAACGACCTCGAACGCGCCGGCCATGAAAGCCGGGCTGTCCTCGTTGACGAAGACCTGCTCTTGCTCGGGGTTGAGGTAGAAGCTGTCGCCGGCCTCGTCATACTCGACATAGCCGGCTGCCGCCTGCGCCGAGAGCCATTCGCGGACCAGCCGTTCCTGCGTGCCGGTCCTTTTGGCGAGCTGGCCGGCGGTCATCTTGCCGCCCTCGCTCATGGCCGAGAACAGGCCAAGCCTGTCTCCCAGCAGTACCGCCGCTCCGGTGGTGATGGCGCCGAGATCGCCGACCATCTTTCCCAGCAGTGCCTCCAGTTTTTCCTGATTGGGCTGATTGTCCTTGTTGCGCTCCAGCATCGGCTATCTCCTCCAGCTCGATCCCAAACACCAGGGCGACAAGCCTGCTCCCGCCACCAGGATGGCCTCGCCGTAACAGTCCATTGTTCGCCCCGTAGCGACCGCCTGTTACAGCTTCACAGCAACGTGACCGCTGCCTGAAAATTCTCAGCGAGAGCAGGGACCTCAAATCGCCGGTGCATCAGAGCAAACCTGCTAGCTCAGGAACCGCGGTCGGCGTGTGGCGTCCGGACCAGTAAGCTGAACAGTGCTTCTCTCACGCCGATTTCAAAACGTGGGTGTCGTCGAAGTCCGCGAGCTTCGGATAAGCGATAGTGGGGGCATGCGCGAGGCTGAGGACGCGTTCACGGTAACGATCGAGGCAGACCCGGCGTTCGCCGTCGCTGGCGCGCGCTGGTGCGTGCGCAAGGAAAGGCTCGATCACCGTGAAGCCGACAAAGTAGAGCATCCCGTGGTTGATTGGGAACAGGATTGCGTCGATTGAGCCGTTCAGTCCTCGGCTCGAATAGATCGGCGGCGGTCCGCCGATTGTGACGGAACACATCGCGCGCTTTCCCGCGAAGACGCCGCGATCATACCATTTGCCGCCACCATAGATCCTGCCGCCCGACGCGAACACTCGGTCAACCCAGCCCTTGAGGATCGCCGGCAGCCCGAACCACCAGAGCGGAAACTGCAGGATCAAGACGTCGCACCAGAAAAGCTTGTCCATCTCCGCCTGGATGTCTGGAGCAAATCCGTCGTGGGCGGCCGCATTCGCCTCCTCAGCCTGCTGGCGGTAGTAGGTCGCGTCGCGCACGGTCGTGAAGTTGCGGCGATCTGATACTGGATTGAAGCCCATGGCGTAGAGATCGGATACGACGACCTCGTGTCCGGCCGCAGACAACACCCCCTGCGCCGTGCGGGTCAGGGCGCCATTGAAGCTGTTGGGCTCGGGGTGGGCGTGAACGATGAAGATGCGCACCGTGCTGTTCCCACTCGATCGAAATGTTCATTTTCCAGATACCGAAAGGGTTCGCTCGGCGACATAGTCGAGCGAGAAAGCACCCGCCCCGCGCGTCAGCACAAGCAGCAGCAGCGACGCCCACAGCAGGTGCTCTGCCCAGTTTTCCGGATAAACGAAGATCTGGATGACAGACACGACGCCGAGCAGCATCAGCGCTGCAAGGCGCGAAAACAGCCCGAGGAAAATCAACACCGAGCCCGTGAGTTCTGCGGCCGTCGCGAGCGGCGCCGCGATCGACGGATCGATGAACGGCAGATTGTATTCATTGGCAAACAGTTGCAGCGTCACCGGCCAGGATGCCAGTTTCGATTGCGCGGATTGCCAGAAGACATGTCCGACCGCGACACGGGCCGCGAGCTGGATCAGCGAAAATGGAATGCGTTCGGGCAGCGTGATGATGCGCCGGCAGACGCCGACCAAGCCGCTCGGGCTGGTCGAGGGATGATCTGAAATTGCGGTCATGACTGTCTACATCAGTTTGAGAGGTTATGCACGGTGATGCGCACGTTTGTGACAAGCCCGTCAGCGAACAGTCGCACGAGCGCGGACACGAGGTCGAAGTTCGGTTCGAGCGCGAGCGCGCGGCTTGCACCATGTTCGAGGCCGAGGCCGTGCTTGAGAGAATGCCGGAAGGCGAAGTCGGCTCGGTCGAGGAGAACCAGGTGGACGCTGTTCCCGGTCCGCCACAACGCCACGCGTTCGGGACGTCTCGCCCAAGTGCAATGCCGATCGACTGCTGTGCCCTGCTGGTGCGCCGTCCACAGCGACAGAATCGACCAGTGTGAAACGATCAGCCTGAGCGATGGCTGCAGCAGGATATCGGGTGAAGGCCCCAGGTCGATTTTGTCATAGTCCGCAAGGCTGCGGGGTGGCAGCGAAGCCGTATCGAGTGCCTCGGCGATGGCCCATTCGAGCCGCGCCGTTTCGGCGACGATCGGCATGTCGGACAGCGTGTCGATCGTCTTCAGGAAGCGCGGGAAGCCGGCGCCGTAGCGCGACAGCCGCGACTCCACCGGCGGATGGCGTCGGATGAATTCGCTCGCCACGAAACGGAAGAAGCGTTCGTCGACCAGGCGCACGGTGACGGGAAAGACCGCCATCAGCACCGCGGTGAGCGAACTGCGCGTGTTGTTCTGGTAGATGCGCAGGCGGGCCAATGGATCGGCCTTGCCGGCGGTCAGCATTTTCGCGGAGACCATTGGTTCGATGGCAAGCACCGAGCGCGCCATGGTGGTCTGCAGGTTTTCAAGCGGCAACATCGTATCCTCCTTCCATTGGCGTCAACGCTACCGGTATGGCTGCTCCGGCCTTTGCGGCAGCGAATGCTGCCAGCACCGGCATGCTGGTCCCCACACTTTCGAAGGGGGTCAGGGACATCGGTCGGGGTTTGGCTGCCTCAGCGTGTCTCGCAGCCTGCTCGCGGTTGAACATGATCGAAGCGGTGAGCATGTCGGCCCACATGGCTTCGCCAAGCAGCACATCCAGAACCGGGACATCGGTGTCCCATTCGATCAACGTCGGGCGCGGTCCGAGCCGACCTATGGCATGCTGGTAAAGGCTCCAGACGACCGGCGGCACACGCGAGCCATGATCGTCGATGAGCACGGTGTCGGCCCCGACCTGGTTCGTCGCATGGCCGGCGAGATGGATCTCGCCGATGGCATCGGCCGGCAGCGCATCGATGAAGGCTCTGGCATCATATTGCAAATTGTGCGCCGAGACCTGGACATTGTTGACGTCCAGCAACAGGCCGCAGCCCGTTCGCGCCACAAGCTCGGCCAGGAATTCAGCCTCGTTCATCGAGGAGTCGGCAAAGGCGACGTAAGCGGACAGATTTTCGATCAGCACCTGCCGCTTCAGCGTATCCTGGACGGTCGCGACATTGCGCGCCACGATCGACAGCGCCTCTTCGTCATAGCGCAGCGGCAGCAGATCGTTGAGGTAGGCGCCGTCGGCGACGCTCCAGGCAAGATGCTCCGAAACGAGATCGGGCTGGAAGCGCTCGCACACCCTGCGCAGCCGCTCCAGATGATCGGGGTCCACTCCTCGCGCGCTGCCCAGCGACAGGCCGACGCCGTGCACCGACAGCGGATAGGTCTGGCGCAGTCGTTCCAGCGCTTCGACGCCGGCGCCGTCTCCCATGTAATTCTCGGCATGAACCTCGAGCCAGCCTGCGGAAGGCCTGCGGGTCAGCATTTCACCGATGTGAGAGGAGCGAAGACCGATGCCCGCTGATGCGGGGATCGGGAGGGGCTGCAACGCACGGGACATCGGTCTGCTCCCTTCAAGGGGTTGGCGTGAAGTCTGGATGGTTCAGGCTTTCGGCTTGTCGCTGCCGCCGGTGATCTTGGCGCAGCTGCCGGCGGGCACGTAGAGCCAGGAATCCGGCTGGTTGTCGGCGGTGGCGGTGCCGGCGCAGGAATGCGTCGCGGTCTGGCAGTCGTTCTGGCCGGCCTTGACGACGCCGTAGCATTTCTCGAAGGCGAAGCCGGGCTTGGCGGCGGGGCCGCTGTAGGCCGCCGTAGCGGCGAGCGAAGTGGCGGCCGCGAGGGCCGATCCGATGAGGGTTTTGGTGTTGATCACGGTCGTATCTCCTGGTTGCGTTTCGAGTGAAAGACTGGCCTTGCGACCTGTCTGCAGGCAGTGTCCCCGATCCGGATGCCGAGCTGAAATGCTGTCTCGGCATGGATTTGATACGCGGTCACTATGCTGAAGCGGCTGCACGCAAAAAGCCCTCCGGCGGGGCACCGGAGGGCTTGGCACCTGCATTCGGGAGTATGCGAAGCAGGCGCGGCCAGGCGGGAGGGAGACGCCTAGACGTATCGGATTTTGCCGTCGGCGGCCGAGCATTCGCCTGCGGCGGAATGCTCTGCGAAAAGCCAGTCGCCGGCGCGTTCGCGTCCCCGGTCACGCATGTCGGTCAGTTCACCCCAGTCGGTCCAGGGCCTTGTGAACAGTGCCGCGCCGGCGCGGTGTTGGCGGTCGAAGATGGCGTGGGTTGGGGCGCACTTCATCGCACAAGGAGTGGCGGCGAGGCGGCGATCCGCGCACGGCGTCGTGAACAGTGTCGGCTTGCCGGTGACCACCAGCCGATGACCGGTGTCCAGCTGCAGCGCCGGCAAAGCCGAAAGGTCGCCGTCGCCCCAATAGCTGTCGCCGTCGATCTCGACCGGCGGGAAGAGGAACGGGATCCTGGCGGCCGCAAGGATCGCGTCGATCGACAACTGATCGCCGGCGAAGATCTTCACCGCATCGGTGCGGGCATTGGAGGCCAGGATGCTCAACTGCAGCGGGCGGTTCTTGTCGCGGATTACCGCAATATCGATCGACTGTTCCAGGATCGATCGCAGCGGGCTTGCTGCATCGGCGGCAAACATCGATGCGTGGCTGACGCGTCGCCAGAAGTTGGCGAGCGCCGTCCGCGAGCCGCGCCGGCCGCCCAGGGCCAGGCCATAGGCCAAGACCGCGGCCTCCATCGCGCCGAAGCCGGACGCAGTGATGTTGCAGATGGAAAGGCTGGGTTCGTCAAGCAAGCGGTCGAGGACGCCCCAGACGAAGGCGCCGTGCGCGTCGCTCGCTAGGAAAATGTCCACAATCCGCCGGTCATCCACTGCAGGTCTTGCAATGAGGGCTTGGTCGGTCTCGGTTCCGGTCTGGATATGCATGTTTCAGTCTCCGTCCCCAAAACGCCGGGCTGGGCGTTTGATGGAAAGACTGCCGCAACTCCTTCCGTCGGCGAAATGCCAAGGTGGCATGAACTCCATAGGCAGATTGCATTGGCTGCGACCGCCCACGCGCAGCAAGCTTTTGTCAGGCAGGCGAAAATCCCGGGATCTTGCTTTGAACCCGCACCAAGGCGGTCGCCTCAGCACAAAAGGAGCGCGTCATGAGAATACGAATTGCGTGCCTGGGGGCGATTGCCCTCGGTCTTCTTGCCGGGGCGGCTTGCGCCGACGCCTTCAGCGACCTGGCCGCCTTGCCCACCTTCTATACGGACGCCGGGATGAAAACGATGAAGCCGATGGCCGGGTTCAAGAAGGCCTGGTTTGCCATGTCAAAGCACGACCGCGTCACGATGATCAAGGCTTGCAACGACCCGGCAATGAGCAAGCCCCACGCGCAATTCTGCGCCAACGTGCTCGCCCTGGGCGGCGCTAATTAGCGGTGGTGCCCCAAGCATCCGCCGGAGGAAGAGCCGGCATGAACTCTATACGCAGATGGCATTGGCAAGTTGGCGGCCGGTTGCAGCAAAGTCCATCTCGGCAAGGAGGAACCACAGAGTTTTAGATTGCTGCCGATCATTACCGCAGTCGTCGATGGGACGATTGCTCAACCCCAGAGAAGGATCTTACCATGAATATCAAGGCCATCTGCCTCGGCGCTTTTGCACTTTCCGTCCTGAGCGGCGTTTAGTTCGCCGGCGCGCTCGACGAGCCGTCCAACATGCAGCCCTTCTTCACCGACGCCAGCATGAAGACGATGAAATCGGATGCCGACTTCAAAGCAGCCTGGGGCGCCATGTCGAAGGACAAGCAGGATGCCATGAAGAAGGAATGCAACGACGCGGCGATGAGCAAGCCCCATGCCGAATTCTGCGTGAAAGTTCATGAGCTCGGCGGCAACAGCTGAACATCACCCGGCTTTCCAGATCAGAACCGAGCGCGATGGCAAGCAACTTGCTCGCCATCGTCTCCTATGTCCCTGCAAAGCCTTCACTGGCGCCGACCTGCGCCAGCCAATGACGGTATGCTATGAACTTCATAGCATCGATGCATTGGAACGATGATGTCTTTTGCGCAAAGGTTCGTTTTAGCAAAACGCAACGTGGAGCAATCGGCATGGACGTTCATCACATCCGCTATTTCCTGGCCGTGTGCGAGACGCGAAACTTCACGCGCGCCGGCGAAAAGTGCAACGTCACCCAGCCGGCACTGTCGCGCGCCATCCAGCAGCTGGAGGACGAGGTCGGCGGCCTGCTGTTTCGCCGCGAGCGAAACCTGACTCACCTGACCGACCTGGGCGCGCTGCTGCGCCCCCGGTTTCAGCAGATCCTCGACGAATTGACCGGAGTGCGGCAGGAGGCTTCGAGATTCTTGTGCCTGGAAAATGCCAACCTCAAGGTTGGCGTCATGTGCACCATCGGTCCGCGCCGCTTCACCGGCCTGCTGGCTGATTTCAACAGGCGCCAGCAAGGCATCCAACTGCAGCTGGTGGAAGGTGTGCCCGCCTCGCTCTCGCAACTGCTCGAATCCGGTGAAATCGATGTCGCCATCATGGCGTCCAGCGACAGTTTTCCGGAACGGTTCGATGTCACGCCGCTCTATCGCGAGCGCTTCGTCCTGGCCTTTCCAAACGGCCATCGGCTGGCCCGCAACGACAATGTCGCGATCTCCGAGCTCGACGGCGAGAACTATCTGAGGCGGTTGAACTGCGAGTATCGCGATCATCTCGCCGGCCTGTGCAACGACCGTGGCGTCAAGCTCAGGATCTCCTATGCGAGCGAGCGCGAGGACTGGATCCAGAACATGGTTTCAGGTGGTCTCGGAATCTGCTTCATCCCGGAGTTCAGTGCGGTGATCCCGGGCTTGCAGGTCCGGCCAGTCATCGATCCCGAGGTCTGGCGGGAAGTCTCTCTGGTGGTCGTGGCCGGGCGCAGGTTCTCGCCGGCGGCATCTGCCTTCGTCAACAGCGTCAAGGCGCATGGCTGGCCGGAAAGCGCCATCCCTCAGGCGCTTCGCAAGACGGCGGCCTGAAGAAAAACTGCAGAAATGATGGTTGCGCGCCGCAAGTCCTGTTGTGCGCCTTTTCGTGCCACTCGCGACTGCCGACGATAGTTTTCAGGTATCGATTTAAGAGCCAGTCAGCATTTCTCTTTCTTCTAGGCTGCCGTCACTGTCCCTTCATGCCCCGCCTCTGCGATTGGGCACTGACAAAGGAGAAATGACATGGCTTCCAAGACTATTGCATTGCGGGCGCCGCTGAATCTGGCGCTGACACTCGGACTGCTTACCGCGACCGCTGCGTTTTCCGTGGCCCCGGTTTTTGCCGGCGATTGCCCCGCCGGCCAGGTGGCCACGGCCGACATCCAGGAGCATCCCGCCAAGCCGGTCGGCGTAACCGACACGGTTCTCTCGGCAATCGACCTGAGCAGCAAGGGCGAAGCCTGGAAAGGCAACATGCTGCGCTTGCGCAAGCTCGTCGTTCAGCCCGGCGGCGTCGTGCCGTGGCATGAGCACAACGTCCGCCCGGCCAACATCCTGATCGTCGAAGGCTCGATCACCGAATATCGCAGCACCTGCAAGGTCGGCATCGAACATCCGGCCGGCGACGTAACCGCCGAGTTCGGCCAGCTCGCCCATTGGTGGAAGAACAACGGCAAGGTTCCGGCTGTGCTCTATTCGGCCGACGTCCTGCCGCCTGCGATGCACGACGATCACATGATGTGATCCTCCACTCGACAGCGATCTTTTCATGACTGGCATCTGAAAGCGCGTCCTCGGGTGATCGCCCGGGGACGTGCGCAACGGGAGCTTCCTGCCATGACAACAAGCGAACACACCGAACCGACGCGGCTTCGCATGGTTGCCGCGGACAGCTGGCGCTTCGGCCTGATAGCGCTGATCGCGTTTCTCACGCTTGTCGATCTGTTCGCCACCCAGGCCATCCTGCCTTCACTGGTTATGAAATTCGGCGTCAGTCGAGCAACCATGGGCTTGGCGGTCAATGCCAGCACGTTCGGCATGGCGGCGGCAGGGATCGCGGTCGCTCTCTTCGGGCGCGGCATCGATCGGCGCAATGGCATCTGGATCAGCCTAGCGGTGCTGGCGATACCGACGACGCTTTTGTCGCTCACCGACAGCATCGTGATCTTTGCCTTGTTGCGCGTCGCCCAAGGCTTGTGCATGGCGACCGCGTTCACGCTGACAATGGCCTATCTCGCCGAACACTTTTCCGCGCGGCAGACGACCAGCGCACTCGCGGCCTATGTGACCGGCAACGTCGCCAGCAATTTCTTCGGACGGCTGATGTCGGCCGCCGTCGCTGACACGTTTGGCATCTCCACCAACTTCCTGACCTTCGCAGCTCTCAATCTGATTGGCGCTGCCCTCGTCTGGCTCACCCTGCAGAAGACATCTGCAATGATGCGCGCCGACGCCAAGAGCGAGCGTGCCCGCGCCGCCTGGAAGGGCCCGTTGATGAACGTCGAGCTGCGTGCCTGCTTCACCATCGGCTTCCTGATCCTCTTCGTCTTCATAGGCACCTTCACCTACGTCAACTTCCAACTCGTCGCTGCGCCGCTATCGCTGTCGCCGATGGCGCTGGGGCTGGTGTATTTCGTCTTCCTGCCTTCCATGCTGACCACACCGCTCGCCGGGAGGGTTGCCGCGAGGCTCGGACCAAGGATCGGGATCGGCGCAACACTTGCATTGGCCATCCTGGGTTTGCTTCTGCTTCTGACAAGCAGCCTGCCGGTGGTCCTTTCAGGAATGGCGCTGGTCGCCATCGGCACCTTCCTGGCGCAGGCAATCGCCACCGGGCATGTGAGCCGCACTGCGTCGCGCGACCGCGCCGCTGCGAGCGGCATCTATCTCGCCTCCTACTATGCGGGCGGGCTCATCGGCAGCTTCGTTATCGGACAGGTCTACGACCGGATTGGCTGGACCGCATGCGTGGCTGTGCTCGCCGCAGTCATCGCATGCGCCATCGCGGTGGCGCGCGTGCTGCAAACACCAAAGACCTGAGACTTCAAAGACCAAAACTAGGCAATCCAACCAAGGAGACTGACATGAAAAGCTACGTGAAGACCATGATAGCCGGCGCCGCCATGATGATGGCCGTCGTCGCCCAAGCGGCCGCTTCAGACGGTGTCGTCACCGTGAAGAGCGACTATTCCGTCGCCGAAACCGTCGCCCGCATCAAGAAGGATGTCCTCAAGAAAGGCATCAAGTTCTTCGGCGTCATCGACCAGGCAAGGCTTGGCAAGAATGCCGGCAACGACGTCAAGCCGTCGCGGCTGGTGATGTTCGGCAATCCGGCGCTCGGCACGACCTTCATCACCTCCAATCCCGAGGCCGGTCTCGACTGGCCCGTCCGCGTCCTGGTCTACCAGACCGCTGATGGGGCGGTTTACGCCGCCTACAGCGATTTCGACTGGATCGCCAAGCGGCATGGCATCACCGACCGGGAGGCGCAGTTCAAGATGGCGACCGAAGTCATCCAGTCCGTGACCTCGACGATCAGAAAGAACTGAGTGCGGATGACGTGAAGGAGATCCGCCGCCGGGCATGCGAAGCAGCCTGCTTCTCGCGACAAGGCTACTCGGCGGCGGACAACGCCTTCGCCCGTTCGCCGAACCATCGTTTCTGCGTGGCCTCGCGCACCAGTGCGCCAACCGCCGGCGAATGCCTGCGGCCGCGCACGGTGACGAGATTGACCTCGCGCCAGAATTCCGGCTCGGTGATCGGCAAGGGCACCACGCCCGGGTGCTTGGCGGTATGTTCGGGCATGAAGCCGAAGCCAAGTCCGGCGGCGATCATCGCGAGTGTCCAATCGTCACGATCGCTCCAGTAGACGGGGCTGACAGTGACGCCCTGGTCGGCGAGAATGGCATCCGCGTAGCCTGCAAACTCGCAATTGTTGCGGTGGATGTAGCTCTCATTGCTCATATCCTTCACCCGCACGCTCCGCTGGTTGGCTAGGCGATGGTTCAGATGGACGGCCATCACCATCTGTTCCTGGAAGAGCGGAAGCGAGTGCACTTCCTCGTCGGGCACGTCCGACGGCAAGGCATAGATGGCGGCCTCGAGGTCGCCTTCGAGCAGCCGTCGCCGCAAGCTCTTGGCGTCTGAATCGCAAAGGTGAAGCTCTACGCCGGGGTGATGCCCACGCACGGCCGCTATCAGCTCGATGATCTCGTCCGGAGCGATTGTGCTCATGATGCCGACCCTGAGCGGTGTCTTCTTCAGATGCACATACTGCTCGGCAATCTGCTTTGCCTGGCGGGAGTTCTCGAACACACCCTCGAGATAGGTCTCGACCATGCGGCCGAGCTCGGTGAGATGGGTGAAGCGGCGCTCGCGGTGGAAAAGCGCCCCGCCGAATTCGTCCTCGAGCAGTTTTATGGCGCGCGAGAGTGCCGGCTGCGTGACGTTGCACTGCTCGGCCGCCCTGGTGAAATTCAGTTCCTTGGCAACGGCCAAGAAGTATCTGACCTGGCTAATCTCCACTGCACGCTTCCCCCGGGGGCGCCCAAGCGGCGCGACCCGCGTTGCCGGGCGATCTTACTAGCTGCCCTAGCGTCAAACAACCCGATCCCAGAGATCCACTTCCTCGCCGCACCGGTCAGACCGTCGGCTATCGAATCCATGTCTCAACGGCATTTCCGCTGCTTCGGGCTGCTCGCCATACTTGATCAGGATTTCAGACCAGGGCGCGCAAGCCCGTTGCCCGCAGCCGTTTGCTGGTCAAATCGGCCGCGGCTTCAACAGAAGGAAACGACGATGCTCAAGGGAAAGACGGCGCTGATAACAGGCTCGACCAGCGGCATCGGCCAAGGCATAGCCGAAGCCTTCGCGGCAAAGGGCTGCAACATCGTTCTCAATGGCTTCGGCGATGCCGATGAGATCGAACGCCTGCGGGCGAAGCTGGCCGCCGACCACGGTGTGACCGTTCGTTACCACAATGCGGACATGAGCAAGGGCGGCGCGATCACCGCCATGATGGACAAGGCCATCGCCGAGTTCGGAGCCATCGACATCCTGGTCAACAATGCGGGCATCCAGCACGTGGCGCCGATCGACGACTTCCCGATCGAGAAATGGGAGGCCGTCGTGGCGATCGATCTGATGTCGTCATTTTACACGATCCGGCGCGCCTTGCAGGCGATGAAACAGCGCAAATGGGGCCGCATCATCAATGTCGCCTCGGCGCACGCCCTCGTCGCCTCGCCATACAAATCCGCCTATGTCGCCGCCAAGCACGGCGTCGCCGGCCTGACCAAGACGGTTGCTCTGGAAGTGGCCGAGCAGGGCATCACGGTCAATGCGGTTTGCCCCGGCTATGTGCTCACCCCGCTGGTGGAAAAGCAGATACCGGACACCGCCAGGGCGCGCGGGATCACCGAACAGCAAGTGATCAAGGACGTGCTCCTGGCCGCACAGCCGACCAAGCAGTTCGTAACGGTTGAGCAGGTTGCGTCGCTCTGCCTGTTCCTGGCCTCGGACGATGCGGCCTCGATCACCGGCGCCATCATGCCGATCGAAGGCGGCTGGACTGCCCACTGAAAACGGCAACGAGGAGCGCAAAAGCCATGAACAAGATCACCCGAAATCCCTCGACGTCGGAGCCCGTGCCGGAGGCCGGCCATGTGGCCGACGGTTCGGTCAAGCGACAGACGGTGTTGGTGCTGCAGGGCGGCGGCGCTCTCGGAGCCTATCAGGCCGGCGTCTACCAGGCGCTCGTCGAGGGCGGGATCGAAACGGACTGGGTGATCGGCACTTCGATCGGCGCCATCAATGCGGCGCTGATCGCCGGAAACGAGCCGCAGGACCGCCTGCCGAAGCTGCGCGAGTTCTGGGACGGCGTCAGCCGCAGCAGCCCGCTCGACGAGTTCTTCCGGATGATGGTTCCGAGCAACATCTTTGCCAATATGGGCACGGTGATGCGCGGCATACCGGGCTTCTTCGAACCGAACCCAAGCGCCATGTTCGGGGTCAATCGCGAGGTGGGTGTGGAGAATGCCTCCTACTACACCACCGATCCTCTCAAGCGGACGCTGGACAATCTGATCGACTTCGATTGTCTCAACCGTCGCCGCACGCGGCTGACGGTCGGCGCGGTCAACGTCAACACCAGCGAGCTCAAGTATTTCGACAGCAGCCAGATGCCGTTGTCGGTGGCGCACATCATGGCGTCGGGCGCCCTGCCGCCGGCCTTCCCGGCAGTCTGCATCGACGGCGAGCCCTATTGGGATGGCGGCATCTATTCGAACACGCCCATCGAGGTGGTGCTCGACGAGCGTCCGCGGCGCGACGCGCTGATCTTTGCCGTCAACATGTGGCAGCCGCGCGCGACGGAGCCGAAATCGATCTGGCAGGTGATGGGACGACAGAAGGATCTTCAATACGCCAGCCGCGGCCGAAGCCACGTTGCCCGTCAGGAGCAACTGCATCGTCTGCGCCACGTCGTGCGCGAAATGGGAAAGCTGGTCCCCGAGGAGCGGCGCGACGATTCGATGTTCAAGGAACTCGCATCCTATGGCTGCCCCTCTGTCATGCACCTCGTTCGGCTGCTTTCGCCGCGCCTGGACGGCGAAGACCACACTAAGGACATCGACTTCACGCGCACCGGAATCCGAACACGCTGGCAGGCCGGATACGAACATGGCCAGCGCGTCCTCTCGGAAAAGCCGTGGCAGTGCGAGGTCGACATGTTGCAGGGCATCGTGATCCACGAATCGCAAGAGTGACGGACCAGCGCCTCGGAAACGATGGAGAATACCGATGCAGATCATCACTCCCGGCATGCGGCTGATCCCCGAGGCGGTGCTTGCCAACAACGCTGCCCTATTCCGCACGATTCCGGAGACGCCTTCCCATGCGGACGCATCGCTGCATCGCGTGGTCATTGTCGGCGGCGGCGCGGGCGGACTGGAGTTGGCGACGCGCCTTGGCCGCAAGTTCGGCAAGCGGCGGCTTTCTGTCACGCTGGTCGACCGCAACCGCACCCATATCTGGAAGCCACTGCTGCATGAGGTGGCATCCGGCGCCTTGAACGCGTCGCATGACGCTGTCGAATACATCGCCCATGCCAGCCGGCACGGCTACCGATACCGCATCGGCGAGGTCGTCGGCATCGACCGTGCCAAACGCCAGGTCTTTGTCGCGCCCAGCTTCGACGATGACGGCCGGCAGGTCATCCCGCCGCGTGTGCTGGGCTACGACACGCTGGTCATGGCCGTCGGCAGCGTCAGCAACGATTTCGGCACGCCGGGCGCCGCGCGTCACGCCATTTCGCTGGATACCGCGGAGCAGGCCGCCCGTTTCAACAAGCGCATGATCGACGCGTGCCTGCGCGCCAACGCGCAATACGAGCAGCTTTCGCCCGGTCAACTTCATTGCGTCATCGTCGGCGCCGGGGCCACCGGCGTGGAACTTGCCGCGGAACTGCACAAGTCGATGCGGGAGGTTGCATCGAACAATCTCGACAACATCGATTTCGAGAGATTGATCTGCATCACCATCGTCGAAGCCGGGCCGCGGATACTTCCGGCCCTGCCGGAGCACATCGCACGAGCTTCGGCACGTCTGCTGGTCAAGCTCGGCGTGCAGATACGATGCGGCATCCGGGTGAGCGAGGTGACGGAGGACGGCGTCAGGCTCGGCGAAAAACTGTTCGTGCCGGCCGAACTCGTGGTCTGGGCGGCCGGGATCAAGGCGCCGGACTTCCTGAAAGGGCTAGACGGCCTCGACACCGATCGCATCAACCGCCTGATGGTGGACGAGACCTTGCGGGCTGTCGGAGACGAGAACGTGTTCGCGATTGGAGACTGCGCGAGCTGCGTCCTGCCGGGGCATGACGACGCCCTGCCGCCGCGGGCCCAGACAGCCCACCAGCAGGCCGATCATCTGGTGAAAGTCATTTCAGCGCGTCTCGCGGGACAGGCCGCGCCGGCATTCCGCTACCGCGACTACGGTTCGCTGGTCTCGCTGGCCGACTACGGCGCGTTCGGCAGCCTGATCGGCGGACTGAAGATCGAAGGCCTGCTTGCAAGGCTCGTCTATCGCTCGCTCCACAAAATGCATCTCACGGCGGTGCATGGGCTTGCGAAGACCGCCCTGGCTGCGATCGGCGAGACGATAGCCAGGCGCGCCAGGCCTCGGATCAAGCTTCACTAGCACGGCGGAGGCGGCGCGATGGAAAGGTATGATGTGGTCATCCTTGGCGGCGGCAATGCCGGAATGGGGGTCACGGTGGCGACGCGCGCTGCAGGTCTCTCCGTCGCCATGATCGAAGCCCGCGACCTCGGCGGCACATGCCCCAATCGCGGCTGCACGCCAAAGAAAGTGCTCGTCGCCGCGGCCCATGTGCTGGATGTGATCGAACGGGCCGATCGGCACGCGATCACTGTCGATGCGCCGAGGCTTGACTGGCGAGCCCTGATCGAACGGGAGAAGGACATCATCAGGGACATCCCGTCCCGGCTGTCGGAACTGATGGCCAGGCGTGGCGTCGATGTCATCCACGGCGAGGCTGCATTCGTCGGCAGCAACGCCATCCGAGTCGATGGCCGCGAACTCGAGGCCAGGAAAATTGTCGTCGCCACCGGCTCGATACCGCGCTCGCTGCCAATTCCGGGCGCCGAGCATCTGACGATCTCAGACGATGTCCTGAACGACCCGGTGCTGCCCCGTGCGGTCGTCTTCATTGGCGGTGGCGTCATTGCTTTCGAACTGGGCCAAGTCTTCGCGCGCGCCGGCGTCGATGTGACCATCCTGGAGGCATTGCCGCATCTGCTGGCGGCATTCGATGCCGATGCCGTTGCGCAGATTCGTGGCGAAAGCGAACGAATAGGCATACACGTCCGCACCCTGGCCTGGGTCAAAAAGATCGACAAGGTCGACGGGCGATTGCGCGTCACCTTCGCCGCGGATGGCGCAGAGTGCACCGTGGACGCGGACCGGGTTGTAAATTGCGCCGGACGCGTGGCCAATGTCGAGCGGCTCGACCTCGGGGCCGGTGTCATCGTGCATCGCGAAGGCCGCATCGAAATCGACGATCATCTGCGCTCGCGCTCGAATCCAGACGTCTATGTCTGCGGCGACGCGGTGTGGAATTCTCCGCAGCTTTCGCCGGTAGCGACCTATGAGGGCGGAATCGTTGGCCGCAACATCGTCGATGGACCAAGACACCGGCCGGACTACAGCCAGATAGCTGCATCCGTTTACACCGTGCCGTCCTTGGCAAGTGTGGGACTGAGCGAGGCCAAGGCGAAAGCGCAAGGGCTTGGCGTGAAGGTCTATGTTAACGACATGCGAAGCTGGCTCTCCGCGAGGACTTATGCCGAGACCATGGCGTGGTCGAAGATCATCGTCGAGGAATCCACCGACAAGATCGTTGGCGCCCATATTGTCGGCCATGCCGGCGAAGAGCTGATCCATCTCTTTGCGTTTGCTATGAAGCACGCCATCACGGCATCGCAGCTTGCCGACATGGTCTACGGTTTCCCAACCTTCTCTTCGGATATCAGGAACATGTTGTAACGAATTGAGGTCACGCGGCGAACAGAATACGAACCTCGCCTGCCTTGATGCTCGCAAGGCATCAAAACCATGCAGGAAAAGCATGGCCGTGGCCGAGGGGCATCGATGATAGGCTGCGTCAGATCGATGAAAGTGCAGAAATGGCCGCCGACGACCAGGCAATGACATTTGAACAGTCCGTCCAGGCTGCCATTGAACTTGATGCGTCCCTGAACGAGCGGCTGGCGGTGATTGCCGCTGCGGTGCGCCGCCTGAACGCGGATTTCGCCGACGCGGTGGACCGCCTGGTGGGACGATTGGAAGAACAGGGAGCCGGAGCTATGGCGCCGGCTCCTGGCGATGTCATGCCGGGGTTCCTGCTGCCTGACGACGAGGGCAGACTGGTTGGCCTGGCTGAGATCCTTCTACAAGGCCCCGCTGTCATCACCTTTCAGCGCGGGCATTGGTGCCCCTATTGCCGTTTGAACGCGATTGGCATCGTCGAAGCCCAGCCCGAGATTGCGGCCCTTGGCGGCCAGGTCGTGGCGATCATGCCCGAGCGACGCAGATTCGCGAAGGCGATGAAGGCTGCTGTCGGGGCCATATTCCCCTTCCTGACCGATATGGACAATGGCTACGCCCTGTCCCTCAACCTCGCGATCTGGGTCGGGGCGGAGATGGAGCGGCTGATGGGGCTAGGCCTCGATCTCCCCAACTATCAGGGCAACAGCAGCTGGTTCCTGCCAATCCCTGCAACCTTCATCGTTGGAAGGGACGGGATCATCACCGATCGCTTCGTCGATCCCGACTACCGTCGGCGGATGGACATCGACGATCTGATCGCGGCGCTCAGGCGGGCTCGCTGACCCCAAAAGATGACCAGTCGGTCGACCGCAACAGGTTGAGCAGCGTCGTGGCCACGGGTGAGCGATGTCGGCCGGCAACCGCGTAGACGGCGACGACCCGGGAGATATCGACATCCCGCAGCTTGAGTCTGCGGATATTCGGCGACCGCGGTGCTGTCACGGAGACGAAGCCAACACCGGCGTTGGCCTCCAGCAGTGCCAGCAAATCGTGGTCGGTCTCGACTTCGTGCGCCGTGCGAGGCGTCAGGCCTTTCTCTGAAAGGCAACGCGAAAGATCCTCGCTCGTTTCCCAATCGACCCGGCTGAGCACAGGTTCCGCGGCCAGCTGGCTTAATGCGACATCGGCTTCGTTGCGGCGGGCAAGCGGATGATCGGAATTGACGACAAGTTCGATGCCTTCCTGGAAGAGTGGCCAATTATCGAGCCGATCCCAGGCCTGCCCCAGCGGGCCGGCAACGGCAAGCTCGACCTCGCCGTTCTTGAGGGCGTCGACGACAGCGGTCGGCGAGCCGCGGTTGATCTTGAGATGCACACCAGGATAGGCCCGGAAAAGCTCCGTAAACGGCGATACCAGCAGTGCAATGTTGACGCTGTTGGAAATGGTGACGTTGAGAGGCGCCACGTCGCTGCTTTGCACGGCCTTGGCCAGTGACTTGGCGGAAGTCGCGGCATCATAGCATTGCTGGAGCAAGGGCAGCATGCGCCGGCCGAGTTCGGTCAGGTGGGAGTGCTGGCGCTCGCGCCGAAGGAGTTCACCCCCCAACTCCTCCTCAAGCGTCTTGATCGCTCGTGTCAGCGCAGGCTGCGTGACGTTGCACTCTTCGGCTGCCCTGGTGAAGTTCAAGGTGCTGGACAGGGCCAGGAAATAGCGGACCTGCTGCATCTCCATGAATCTCGCCCCCTCAGCGAAATGATCTATCAGCGACTGCGCATGTTTGCAGGCTAGCGCATTGCAGCCGTTTCGGCAAAGCGTGGCAACGTCAATGGGGCCGAACGCTATGCAGCATGGCTAGTCAATGTCTGCTTTGGGGCCAGATCAAGTCGATGATCGCGATGGGTTGAAAGTAGCGCTCCCGGCTTGGTGTCATGCGTCAGCGCACGAACGATTTCGATTTCGACATCATGCGTCGTCAGCGCCTTCGTGAACTCCGCGAGCATCAGATCGGTGCGACATGAGAATCCTCCTGTTGGGGGTATTAGCGAGGAACGTCGGGTTGCCTCTCGATCCTTCCCTCAGGTGAAATGCGCGATCACTTGGCCTTGAGGGAACAGAGGCGGTTCGAGCTAGGTGGCTTGTCGTCGTGATGAGTGGACCATCGCGCCCGTGCCGACGCGATGGTCCTCCGTTTCAGATCGATCTGTCGTCGGTTCGCTTAACCGGGCGGCTCTTGCGCCGATGGACGTCAGGCCCCGGCGCGATCTTCGCGCGACCCTCGATATAAGCTTGGCGGCGCTGCTCCAGCCATGCCTCGACCTGTTCAAGGTCCCACACGACGCATCGCGGCGTGAGATTGAAGCGGCGAGGGAATTCGCCGCGCTTCTCCATCTCGTAAATGGTGCTTTCGGCGAGCGGCACGATAAGCCGCAACTCGTGCCGCCTTATCGTTCGCGGCAGGCCTGTCAGGACGGTTGCGGGACCCGAATATCCAACTGGATCTTTGTCACCGTCATCGTGATAGGGCATCATCGGGACGCGTATGCGGCTTGGCTTGTTGGTCATGTCTATCCTCCTGTGGTTAGAGGATGTTTGATGAACCATTTGCCTGTTCGCGAGGGTGTGAAGATGCCGATGAACGGGGGCTGACGGTACTTTTGGAAGCATTCGCGCTCTCTCTGTCAGATATGACGTGCACCTCGGCGGCCGATAGTAGTCGATAGATGGGTCGCAAGAGTTGTGAGAAATTCAAATCAAAAGCGCAGCTATTTGACGGCCAGCAGGTCGGTAGTATCTGAGCTCCAAAATATTTTCTTAAGTAAAATCAATACGTTAGCAGAGCCGTGAACAATCGAGTGGGAGTGAGGGGGTTGGATAGGCTGGAGGGCTTGGAGGGGATTAGGGCAGCAGAAAATAGAGAGTTACGGGATAGCTCGTTGATCATTCGCCGTGCATCGTTATACAGCTGCTTTGTTCCTCCAAGTCATTGAATTAACGGCGGTCGGGCAACCGCACTGAGTGGCAAGCAGACCCATTTGACGGTTCTCCCGACGGTTCGATCAGAAGTCGCTTATCGCGTCGAGAAAATGCCGTCAGGAACGATGATCGATCTGACGGTATTTTTCTGGAGCCATCTGTTCCCTTCTTAGGGGCGTGCCGCGGAATCTTTGAAAAACTGCGCGTCATCGTAGCTTGGCTACGATGCCGTTATTCCTTCACACCCTCGACGATGCCCAGCATCTTTGAGGGCGGATACCAGGTCTTGCGGTATTTCCAGCCGGACCTTTCCAGCAGCGCACCATATTCCTCCTCCGTGCGTTCCCGGCCGCTGCCCCAGACCAGCATGTGAATGTCAAACAGTTTGGAGAAATGTGAGGTCTCCGGACCGGGGACGACCTGCTCGACGATCAACACCCTGGCCTGCTTCGGCGCCGTCCGCTGCATGGTAGAGAGAATCTGCAGACACTCCGCGTCGTCCCAGTCATGTAGAATGCGCTTCAACATGTAGGCATCGGCGGAAGGGACCGCTTGGAACATGTCGCCGGCGACGTAGGTGCAGCGATCTCCGACGTCCATCTTCGCTGCCCACAACAGCTCTCGATTGGCGATCACGCCAGGCAGCTCCAACACCGTACCTTTCAGGTGCCGGTATTTATCCAGCAGGTTGCACAGGGCATAGCCATGGCCGCCGGCCACGTCGCAGAGATGCGAGATACGGGAGAAGTCGTATGTTGCGAGCGCTTGCAGCACCAGCATGTTGTCCATGCCGGAGAAGCTGCTCATCGCCGCGTTGAATACGGCGCCGTAATTCGGATTTCGTGCTGCATATTCGAAGGCGGGCGCGCCAAACTCACGAGCAAAGCCGTCCTGGCTCCCTTCTGCGATCAGGGCGCTCAGGTGCTTCCAGGCGGCGTAGTGCTCGGGGCCTTCTTCCAGCAGGGTCATCGCGCGCAGGCTGTGCGGATGGTCCTCGCGCAGCAACTGGCCGCTCGCGGTCAGTGAGAAAGTTTTGGCCCTATCCTCGCTCAACAGTCCCAAGGAGCCGAGCGCCCGCATGAGCCGGTACAACAGGCCGGCATCCAATTCGAGCTCGCCGGCGACGCGGACGGCTTTCTTGGGACCGCTCGCAAGGGCGTCGAAGACACCCAACTTGATCCCCGCATAGAGGATTTGACTCCGCCATCGCCCAAAGATGAGTTCGATCACCTGTCCGCTGGCGTCCCCGGCCGGATCCTGCTGAGGCGGCGAAACCTCGACCAGCTCTCGCAAGGTTTGCTGTTGCATGGTAGCCTCCTTCGCTAAGATTTGAGATCACCCCGGAACGGGTCACCGCGCAGGCACTCAAGATCGTGCTGGCGACTATAGGGATTGCGCCTCGGCGCGTAACGAAAGCCTGACGATGGCTCGCCGAAATTTCGACGAAAGTGCTGTAGGGCGGGCGGACGCGGCGGCATCGGAGATGGAAGCCGACCTGCCCAGAAACCTTCACTTCGCCGGCTGGACCCTCAATCTTTCGCGCCTTTCGCTGGAGGGCGAGGGCAGGGAGATTTTTCTCAGGCCCAAATCATTTGAAGTGTTGCGCTACCTGGCGGCGAACCCTGGCCGCGTCATCACCAAAGACGAATTGATGGAGAGGGTCTGGTCCGGGACGGCCGTCACGGACGATTCGCTCGTGCAATGCATAAAGGACATTCGCGAGGCGATCTGTGATCAAGATCGGAGAATCGTCAAGAACCTTCCGCGCCGCGGCTATCTGTTCGCGGCGGTGGTCACGGACGGCGCGACCTCACCAATTTCAGCGGACTCCGTGTCCCCGATCCGCTTCGCCAAAAGCGGCGAAGTCCACATCGCCTATCGGGTTTGGGGAGAAGGTCCTCGCCATCTCGTGTTCTGCCCCGGCTTCGTCACCCACATCGAGAACGCATGGACCGAGCCGGGCATGGCCAGGTTTCTGCGCCGCATGGGACAGTTCGCGCGGGTCATCATGTTCGACAAACGCGGGACCGGCATGTCGGACCGTGTCGACAAGGTTCCTGGTCTCGATGAGCGCGTCGATGATTTGCGTGCTGTCCTGGATGCTGTGGACGTCGAGCGGGCGGCCATCATCGGACCGTCCGAAGGCGGCTCGCTTGCCGCCTACTTCGCCGCCACACAGCCGCACCGCTGCGAAGCGCTCGTGCTCTATGGTGCGTTCGCGCGCTTCGACTCGTGGATCCGAAGCGAAGAGGCCTTGCAGGGACTGTTGCAATACATCGATTCGAGCTGGGGCAGCGGCGCGAGCCTGCCGATGTTCGCTCCCTCGATGGTCGGAAATGCGGCATTCCAAGAATGGTGGAGACGATTCGAGCGGCTCGGCGCGACTCCTGCCGCCGCCATGGCGCTGATGCGTCTGAACAGCCAGATCGATATCACCGATATCCTTCCGCGCATCCGCATTCCGACCCTGGTCATTCACCGAACGGCAGACGTGTGCGTTGATATTGAAGGGGGGCGGCAGCTCGCCGCCAGCATACCGAACGCACGTTTGATCGAACTCCCCGGCGTTGATCATTTTCCCTGGGTGGGCGACAACGCTGATGAGATTCTTTGGCGCATTGAAGAATTTCTAGCCGGCCGAGAGCCTGCAGGCGCGGTCCGCCACCACAGCCCTTAAACTCTTGAGCGCCGCACTGGCTTATTTTCCGGCTTTGCTCGTATCGCCACGAGCGCTGCTGATCATCAAGAATCGCCCGATTGATGCCGATAGTCGCTGAAACCCACCGATTTTCGATTCAGCGAATTTCCTCTTTGAATTCAAGATCGGAAATTTCTGGCGTATCGCGTGCCCGGACGGGACGGAATCTCGCTTGCTCGGGGCAGTGCGGCCTCAACGCGCCGGTCGGTTCCGTTTTCCGGTGAAAAGCACGCGGGCGGGTAGGGTCTGACCTATCCGATAGCGCGTCGGCGTTTCTGAAAGTGTAGGCTCCGTCCAATGCCAGCAGGCTCACAGAATCTATCTGGACAGGTGTTGTGAGCGGATGGGCAATCTCGATGATGGTTTCGGCAGGGCACTTTGTCTGCGAAGTCTTTCGGGAGGACCCTCTTTATGGCCGGCTTTACCCATCTTTTCATCCCAGGGCCCACCAACATTCCGGAGGAGGTCCGGCAGGCCATGAACCTGCCGATGGAGGATATGCGCGCC
>NZ_LPVS01000005.1:0-1576 GCF_014843905.1 Mesorhizobium silamurunense
GTTCTGCGACCGGTTCGCGGCCTTCCGGAGGCAGGCTAGCCCGACGTTCCGCAACCGGCATGCGGCGGGCTCGGTGATGCAGACGGACTATGCCGGGCAGACGGTGCCGGTGATCGATCCGGCGACCGGCGTCATTTACCCGGCGCAGATTTTTGTCGCGGTGCTGGGCGCCTCCAATCTGACCTTCGCCTTTGCCAGCTCCAGCCAAAAGCTGCCGGACTGGATCGAAGGCCAGGTGCGAGCGCTCGCCTTCTTCGGCGGCGTCACCAGAGCGATCGTGTGCGACAACCTGAAGGCCGGTGTCGTCAAGGCGCTGTGGTTCGAGCCGACGCTGAACGCGACCTTTGCCGCGATGGCCGAGCATTACGACACCACCATCCTGCCGACCCGAAGCCGCAAGCCACGCGACAAGGCCAAGGTCGAGGGCGCGGTGCTGATCGTCGAGCGCTGGATTCTGGCACGGCTGAGGAACCTATCCTTCTTCTCGATTGCCGAGCTCAACGCGGCGATCGCCGAACTGCTCGAGGAGCTGAACAACCGGCCGATGCGCCATATCGGCCAAAGCCGCCGCGAACTGTTCGAGGAGATCGAGCGGGCTGCCTTGAAGCCGCTGCCGGCGGCACCGTTCGAATACGCCGAGTGGAAATCGGCGAAGGTCCATCCTGACTACCATGTCGAGGTCGACAAGACCTTCTACTCGGTGCCGCACCGGCTAATCGGGCGCACCGTCGAGGTGCGGCTCACTCATCGAGTGGTCGAGATCTTCCACGATCACCAGCGTGTCGCCAGCCATGTGCGTCGCTCGCAGCGTTCCGGCCATGTCACCGTCAACGAACACATGCCCAAGGCGCACCAGCGCTACGCCAACACCACGCCGGCCAGCCTGATCAGCCGGGCCGCCAGGATCGGCCCCAACGCCGCCATCCTGGTCGAGCGCATGATGCGCGACCGACCGCATCCGGAGCAGGGATACCGCTCGGCCATGGGCATCCTGTCGCTGGCGCCGCGCTATGGGCCGGAGCGTCTCGATGCCGCCTGCGAGCGGGCGCTGCTGATCAACGCGATCGCCTACTCCTCCGTCACCGCCATCCTCAAAGCCGGCCTCGACCGAGCCAGCTCCGCAGAACCGGCAAAGCCGACACCCCAGCACGCCAACATCCGCGGCTCCACCTATTACCAGTGAAGGAAAGGAAGAAAGAATGCTGACGAACCCCACCCTCGACCAGATGCAGGCCCTCGGTCTGGCCGGCATGGCTGCCGCCTGGCGCGAACTGGCCGAACGCAACAACGCCAACGAGCTCAGCCGTGACGAGTGGCTCGGCCTGATGCTCGACCGCGAGGTCGCCATACGGGCCGACAAGCGCGTCCGGAACCGGCTCGCCTCGGCCAGGCTGCGCTTTCCCGAAGCCTGCATCGAGGACATCGACTTTGCCGCGTCGCGCGGGCTCGACCGGCGCAGCACCATGGCGCTCGCCCAGGGCGAATGGTTGAAGGCGCATGAGAACCTGATCGTCACCGGCCAGACCGGAACCGGCAAGTCGTGGCTGGCCTGCGCCTTCGGCCGGCAAGCGGCACG